>NZ_JBKJHD010000060.1:0-449 GCF_046613695.1 Flavobacterium sp. RHBU_24
TCTGCAGTGGCTGCACATATATTTCCACCATTTGGTGTAACGGTTACTTCATACGTACCTGCCTGGGTAATAATTATCGACTCCCCTGTACCTGCTGCCGCTCCTGTTGTAAGGTTTTTCCAGCTGTAGATAACATTATCCGGAGTGTATACTGTTTCTTCAGCAGCAAATGTAGCCGTAAGTACAAAGTCCATCTGGTCGCATTCTGTAAATATAGGCACATCAATTGCAAGCAATGGTGTAGGCACTATTTTAACCTCAAAACTATTGTCAGTACTACATACGTTATTTGTTGCATATACATACACTATCTGGGTATCAGTTATAACTGTACCGGCAATAAGTGCGGTACCTGTTCCGCCAGGGCCTGTGTAGTAGGTGCCGTTAGTAAGTGCGGGAAGCGTGTAGCTGTCGCACTCTACAACATCAACAGGGGCATCGGCAAGCGG
>NZ_JBKJHD010000061.1:0-440 GCF_046613695.1 Flavobacterium sp. RHBU_24
GGCATCCTGGATGGTAAGGTTAAATTCGGCAATGCCATTGTTGTCGCTATCGCAAAGGGATAAATCAGGAGCCTGGGCAACCACCGGTAATGCAAGTACATTTACCTGGAACGAAGTATAGTTGCTGCACCCCGCGGCATTTGTAACAGCCACGTAAATGGTTTGCGGATTTACAGTATTGGTAAAGGCTGAGGGTGCCGCAATAGCATTAGTCCCCGCCTGGGCATCGGCCTGGCTGGTGTAGTATGCCACGCTAACACCGGGCTGGCCCGCCTGTAAAAGCGCGTCCTGCTGTGCAAGGTTAAAACCGGTAAACCCGTCAGGAGTGCTATCGTCGCACAGCGAAAGGTTTGGCAACGACACTACTGTAGGTACAGCAGGCGCATTAAGCGCGAATGACGTATAAGCGATACAGCCCCCGGCATTTTCAAGCGCGGCAT
>NZ_JBKJHD010000062.1:0-436 GCF_046613695.1 Flavobacterium sp. RHBU_24
GGTGGCAGCCGTACGGAAGAAGGCCTGCGCGCCCGGTGTGGCACGGCGCATGCTGTTGGTAAAGCTTATTGTAGTGGCCGAAGGCTGTGCCTGTACGATAAAGCCCTGCGCGGGTGCTATCAGCCAGTTGTCACTGTCGCCCTGGTAGTAGCCGGAAAGCTCTGCATCCAGCGTGCCGTTGCCGTTGGTATTGCTCGGCGGGGTTACCAAGCCACTAAGGTTTAACGTAAGGTATGAGGTCTCTGAAGCATTCTTTTTCCTCCAGAACCATAAACCGGTATCGCTAACCAGGTTGCCGTTGTTGGCCGTTAAGAAGGCCTCAAGGCTTATAGGCGAAGGGTAAGGGTTACCCACGGCGGTAAAGCCATCGCCACCGTCTACCGTTGCAGGGTAATAGCTGCCGTTATTTGGCTTACCGGTAAAGGTACCGTCAAAA
>NZ_JBKJHD010000063.1:0-417 GCF_046613695.1 Flavobacterium sp. RHBU_24
GTGGCCCCCGCGCCAATAGCGCCCGCGCCGCTTCCTATAGAAGAGTGCGACGACAATAACGACGGTGTAGCCACCTTTAACATCCAGCCTACCCTTGATGCTATAATCGCTGCCCTTGGCGGCACGGTAAGCACCACGGTACACGAGACCGAGAATGATGCCAACTACCAGGACGGTACCAACCCTATAAGTGACATCACCAGCTATGACAACCTTTTAGAACAAACGGTAAACGGCATACAAACCCTTTGGATCCGTGTAAACTCTACCCAGACCGACTGTTATGACGTAGTTTCGGTAGACCTTGTAGTACACAAAAGGCCGGTAGCCACCGACCCCCTTGAGGACTTCCATATGTGCGACAACGGCGATGACGACAACGATGGTGTAGCCATCTTCGACCTAACCAGTTACGCG
>NZ_JBKJHD010000064.1:0-362 GCF_046613695.1 Flavobacterium sp. RHBU_24
GATAATTATTGATAACGTATACTGTGATGTACAGCGTGGCCTTTCGCCGAATGCCGATGGTAAAAACGACACATTCGACCTTAGTAACCTCGATGTAAGGAAACTGAGCATCTACAACCGTTACGGGCAGGAGGAGTATCATTTTAATGGTGACTATACTGACCAGTGGGGTGGCATTAATGATAAAGGCGATGAGCTGCCTACAGGTACTTACTTCTATATGTTTGAGCGCAGCAACGGCGAAGCTAAAACAGGATGGATTTACATTAACAGGCAGGAATAATAACCCTGATTATAAAAGAATAAAAACAGTACTCCTACCCCCGCGCTTAGCGGGGGGAAAGGGTTACTGAAAACCGAAT
>NZ_JBKJHD010000065.1:0-358 GCF_046613695.1 Flavobacterium sp. RHBU_24
CTGGTGTTTTGGGTGCCGCAGGCTGAGTTTGTATGGAAGTGATAACGGAAGGTACCGCTGTTCTCGCCGGTATTCCATACTAATGGTGTGGTGCCATACGCCAGTACGGTAGTACCGGTGCTGTTTGTTATGGTAATAAAGTCGGTAGGTACCGAACTTGAAAACGTATAGTCTGTATTTGCAGATAGGATAACATTGCTATATTCCCCTGCATAAGCGAATGAAGTGATGGACTCTGCACTTCCTGTACATGCAGGTGTATAAGTTGCAACAGGAAAAAGGACACCTGTAGTACAGCCGGGTGGCGTACCGGTAAAAGGCCCTACATTTACCCACGTACTATAGGTGCCCGAACATA
>NZ_JBKJHD010000066.1:0-316 GCF_046613695.1 Flavobacterium sp. RHBU_24
GCTTGTTTTAACGGTAATGGTAAAACTAACCGGAGCCGGTGTACAGCCATTAGCCGGTGCAACTGTATTTGTAACTATATATGTGCCTTCTAGGCTGTTCTCAGGAGTTATAATACCCGTAGCAGGGTCTATAGCAAGGCCCGGAACATCTACCGTGAAGGTACCCATAACACCACCGCCAACAGCTATTGGCGCAAACGCTTCGTAGTTTGTACAGAATGTATCAAACTCATACTGGAAGTCTGCAACTGGCAGTTTAGTAATGGTAATGGTTGCGGTATCGGTTACATCGCCACAGCCTCCCGCTGCCGGTATA
>NZ_JBKJHD010000067.1:0-316 GCF_046613695.1 Flavobacterium sp. RHBU_24
ATTAGCTATAACTTCAACTGTTACACTAACCGGAGCCGGTGTACAGCCGTTAGCAGGGGCAACCGTATTTGTAATAACGTAAGTACCCACTGTACTGTTTGCAGGGTCTATAATACCCGTAGCAGGGTCTATAGCAAGGCCCGGAACATCTACCGTGAAGGTACCCATAACACCACCGCCAACAGCTACTGGGGCAAGAGCAGCATAGTCTGTACAGAATGTATCAAACTCATACTGGAAGTCTGCAACAGGCAGCGTAGTAATGGTAATAGTTGTCGTATCGGTTACATCTGCACAACCAGCAGCTGCCGGTATG
>NZ_JBKJHD010000068.1:0-309 GCF_046613695.1 Flavobacterium sp. RHBU_24
CCTATGCCTTTAGAGATGATGTACTGTACCGTTGATTTTGCCCTGCGGTTAGACAGGCTCATGTTGTACTGGTCGGTACCGCGGTTGTCGGTGTGCGATTTTACCATTACAATTACATCGGGGTACTGCTTCATGGTCTCTACAATCTTGTCCAGTTCAAAGGCAGCTTCTTTAGTGATGTTGCTCTTGTCGTACTCAAAGTAGATGTTCTCCAGTGTTATTACCGGCGGGTTTGGTATCTCTACCGGCGCAAGGTCGGCGTTAACCGTTACCTCGCCGCCTGCCGTCTTGTTTATCGGGAAGGTGTTA
>NZ_JBKJHD010000069.1:0-309 GCF_046613695.1 Flavobacterium sp. RHBU_24
CAACACCTTCCCGATAAACAAGACGGCAGGCGGCGAGGTAACGGTTAACGCCGACCTTGCACCTGTAGAGATACCTAACCCGCCGGTAATTACACTGGAGAACATCTACTTTGAGTACGATAAGAGCAACATCACTAAAGAAGCTGCCTTTGAGCTGGACAAGATTGTAGAGACCATGAAGCAGTACCCTGATGTAATTGTAATGGTAAAATCGCACACCGATAACCGCGGTACCGACCAGTACAACATGAGCCTGTCTAACCGCAGGGCAAAATCAACGGTACAGTACATCATCTCTAAAGGCATAGA
>NZ_JBKJHD010000007.1:0-195460 GCF_046613695.1 Flavobacterium sp. RHBU_24
ATATAAAAATATTATCCTGGTCAACCGTACCAGCACTACAGCCGCCGTTTTCCAATACTTCGACAAGGCCTTCCCGCAGCAGGTTTAAAAATTCGGCATCCGCGTAATGCTGCGGTCCATACGTTTAGATCTGGGCAAGCCTGGCGGGGTCGTCTACCTTATCGGCATAGGCTTGTAAGGGCTCTAAAATGGTTAAATTTTCGTCCGGCATTAGTCATCGTTATTTAAATCAATGGGAATAAGCGAGGGAAGGCCGCCCGGCGCAGGGGTGTAGCCTGATGGAAATACAGATAAGGTTTCAAACGTTACGGTGGCGGTGCGGTGGTCGGTCTCTGTTTTTATTTTAGGGCGGGCATTCTGCTCAAAGTCATTCCTGCCAATGACAATATGCAGGCTGTTTGACAGTAGTATTTTTACAAATTTTGCTTTTTGGAAGAACGCCAGGCGGTCGGCACGTGCGCTGTCTGAACCGGGGAACGTAATGCGCAGCTGCTGGCGGTAGGATGTACCGGAGCTACTTTCTTCGGAGCCTTCGCTAAAGGCGACGGAGCCGCGGCCAAAATAAGCATCAGTAAAGTCAGTATCTTCAGGAAGTGTGTTGTAAAATTCCTGGCAGCCAGGAATATCTGAAGGAATCATCCTGCCTGTGAAAGCCAACTGTATGCCGCAAATTGTGGGCAGTTCAGAGGAACGTGCAAGGAGTGGAGCAGACATATAGTGAGGGCGTTATTAAGCGAAAGTACTAAATGAATTATAAATACATGTTAAAATATATAATACATGTGTTAACTATTATTTTCGTGATTTATTGTGTCGTGATTATTTTGGGTTATAAAATACCACTAATAGTATTTTAACGAATTGGATAATGAAGTAGGAGTGTATGAAATTTTACTGATTTCTCAAACGAATTAAAAGGCAATTAGGTTAACTATTTAAATTAAGATTTTTAAATAATTAAACAAAATTGCCTTTTTCTGCAACATATTAATGGAACTCAGCTTATCGTAAATATATTAAATGATATTCACGACGCTAGTAGTACTGGGATTGCTGGCATACATGAAGCAATAAAAACTATAAACTGTAATCATATCACTTACATCCGTATTACTTACTGGCCCCTGGTTGACAGTCCAGTTTGCGATTGAAGGATCGGTTATGAAATTGCCAGCAAAGTCGAAGTTTGTAATCTGGTCACTACCATCTTTCTGTGACCATTCGTCGCAACCTGTGAAAGAATTGCTACAACGCGCCCAATGGTAATCACCTTGCCAATTTGCATCGCCGGCAGGGGAAATCATTAGAGCAACGAAGTGGCCCGGTTCAGTGTTGCTAGGCGGCGTAAATGCACGGACCTCCTCCATGGTCGTACCTACCAAAATAAGACCGTCCTTCTCCGCATATGAACTTACAGTAGCACCAACAGATGCGACAGTACCTACCATATTTGCAGGTGTAAGAAGATAACCACTTTTTCTACCCGGTTGCGGAAAGGTGTTCGAGGCGATATTGCAGGCATAAGCGTAGCAATTGTTATTCGGTTGAAAACGGCTGGACATGAAATTACCTTCGCAGTCTCCCGCCGGATCATAAAATGACGAAGGTCCATTTACCGTCGATGAATACTGCGGAACCCCAATAGTACCTATTCCAGGAGGGGAAATTATTTGCACAGGAATCGTCGTAGGAGCCAAATAATGCTCATCAGGAGTTGTATTACCAGGGGAGGTCGTAGTGAACTGGTGGAATTGATCTTCAGGGGCAATCATGCCACTTAATTTAAAAGTTCGTCTCGGTTTGTTCATGATTTCTATAATTTATTTCTCCTACTCATAAGGCTTTTCAGATTACGCCTTCGCTTTTTACTGTGCGAAACAGTTCGTTTTTTTAGTGGGTTCTGCTCCACTCTTGTATTTTCTAATTAATACTCAGTAAAACAACGTTTTATGAATCATGTAAACACATGCAGGTTTTGTTATTAGAAATTAATCAGAAACAATCTTGAAAATAAAATTTGCTAGCTTTTTTTGTTTTCTCCATTAAAATTACTAGGGAATTAAAGTCCAGAATAAAAAAATGTTACGAGCAGGGAATTTACACGCATGGGCAGGGAATTTACAAGCATGAGAGGAGGCAAAAATTATACAAGTACTTTTAAGCAAAGTAATTATAATCAATAAGCCCCGCAATCGCGGGGCTTACGGCTAAGAAACCTTTAGTGAAATGACCAGGCCTGTGCCCGACCGTTTCATCGTCATTTCGCCAATTTTCATCAGCGCCTGTAATTGCTCGTTTGACAATTCAGAATAGTAATTAATTTTTATGCTTTTTTGTGCATCATCCATAAAATGGATTTTTGCGCCTTTTAATAGCGCGTTCAGCTGCTGTTTAATGCCGGAATCCGGCGCGGTTGTAATTGCCCATAAAATTATAAATTAAGGGATTATTATTCTATAAAAATCAGTAAAATCAGGGGTTTACAGATAACCCCAGTAAATACGTTGCCTTATTTTGAGAGAAATTCAAATTTAAAGCGGTTTCGCTCCAGTTTGGTATACAGGTTCCTCCCGGTGTCTAAAACTGCGTTAAAAAGGCTTATTTTCTTTTTTTCATCTTTTATGTACTTAGAAAGTGTTTTTGCAGATACTGTTTTTAGGCCAGTACCGATTCTCCTTTTTAGTTTTTCCGTCTTCGGTTACGGTAATTGTGTCGCGGTATTCATAAACCCGGATGATATAATTCAGGTTTATTTCGGCGTGCAGCCTGTTGTCTGATTTAACTGCCGGCATAACATTAGTACCATCCTATGCAAAAGAACTTTTGGTTCTTATGATACGGTTCACAAATAGATGTATTGCCTATCCTGGCTTCAGTACATAAGTCTGCGAACCGTTCCTGCAGGCCTTCAGGAACTTCATTATGGGGAATGAAAAACGAAAGGCTTTCCCAGCCATCGTCTGATTTTTTGCCCCAGCCAAATACTTCATAAGTGGGCGGGGTTTCGGAACCGAAAATCAAAAAGTTTCTTTTTAAAAAATTGCCCCTGTTGACTCACACAGGGGCAACAACCAACCAACCACCCATTATGCCGGGCCAGCACTATTTTGTTACGCATTTGCTTCCTGGCGTGTTGCGCCTTTTGTCATACTGGCCGTGAGGCGCAGCTTTTCGGCATCTGATAATTCGTGCTTCACCTTTCGGCGCGGCCCTTTTGGAGCTCCCAACTCCGCGAGGGCCGTGTCTGCTTCACTTTCGAGGCGTGCAGCTGTTTCATATTGTTGCAGGGCAACGGCCTTAGTCATTGCGGCGGCTTCGCGCAGGCGCTTCCATTTCGCTATTTCATGTGCTTTGTTCATGCCTTACAAGGTTAAATATTGCGATGGGTACGGGGGTCGAACCCGCGCCTCCGGCCCTGTTCAAACCGGCGCCCTACCATTGGGGCCAACCCACCCGCCAGGGCTTGCGCCCTAACCCAAAACGTATTAATTAAAAAAACTTAAAACTCAAATCAAGCTCAGGCAAAGCGCCCCAACTCCGCAGGCAAGGAATTCCGTAAGCGAAAGCCACGCCTGCTTCTCCTGAAAGTATGCTTCAAAAATGCTGTTAGCCTTTGCGCGCAGCCGAATGTGGTAAAGCAGGCTTAAAAATGCCATGATGCCGCCGGCAACCAGCACTTTAAAAAGGATGTCCATCTCAGGTGTCATAACTATAAAATTTCGGGGTCTATAACCGTGATTGTGTCTACGTCAATCACCTGGTCAAATTCGTGTTGTTTCATGGCTGTATGATGTTTTGGTTAAATGCTTTGGTTAAATGCTTTGGTTATAAGGCCGGGGCGGCTTTGCACATCAGCCTTGCGGTACACATTGGCTTTATGCTGCACCAGGGTATGTGTAGATATCCCCATTTCGTGCGCTATTTGCTTGTCCGGCTTGTCGCTGGCCAGGTGTTTTACGGTTTCAACTTCCCTAGGGGTCAGTGCTGCGCCGTTTATGGATATTTTTTGCTTGGCCATGTGCTGCAGTTGCACCCGGTGATGCCGCAGTTAAAGTTCTCGGCCGGGCCTATGGCACCCATATCGTTTATATCCGGCGTGCTGTCTGCCGCGCCATAGAGGCAGTATACAAAGCGCTCGAGCGCGTCCTGGTACTCCATGTGGCGCAGGGCTTCCATGGCTACTTCATCTTTGAGCATGCGCTCGTAAAAGTGTACTGTAATGTCGCCGTGGAGGTCTGCGAAGGCAATGCGCCTGCCGTTGGTGTACACGTGCAGGGTTTGCGTGCGGCGGTCGGCAATAAGCTCGGTATTATAATCGCCGGGAAAAATCCCTGCAATTGGGGGGCGGTGTTGCCGGTGTGGTTTTTTTTTGTAGATTTGCTTACCATTTATTTATATCATAAGGGATTAAATATGTGCAGAACCGGGAGTTACAGCTTCCGGTTTTTTTGTTTCTTGAATTTCTTCAGACCCCAAGAGAATGCCACGCACTACATCTTCGATTGCGGCATTTTCACGGTCACCATGTACAACCATTGAAATGAATGTTTTTCCATAGGGTTTGTTTTTCCGGCCCAAGATACCCCGCTCTTGTAGCTTACCAGAAACCACCGCTATATAATGGCTTCCAATCTTGCTTTTAAACTTTTCTCTTTCATCTGCTAGGATCATAGTATTTTGCTATTTACAGTTAACTTAAATAGTTTATATTTGTGAATGTTTCACAACTCCATAAATATACTCAAAAAAGTGCATGGTCACAAAAAAGAGTGTAAAAGTTTCATAGAAATGAGTGATATTGGAAATCGTTTAAAGCAGTTTATTGATAGTCAAGGGTTTAATAACACCGAATTTGGTAACAAAATTGGTGTTAAAGGAGGTGCTGTGGGTGAAATGATAGGGGGTTCACGTGCGATTGGAGGCATAACGCTTAAAAAAATAGGAGAAGAGTTCCCTGATTTAAGCCTGAGTTGGCTCTTTTTTGGGAATGGCCAAATGTTATTACCCAAAAATGAGTACGGTAAAGTTCACAAAGTTGAAGAACCGATTAAGCTTTACATGCCGGAAGATCCTGGCAAAGCAATGCTGCTGCGGTACCTTGATGATGGAGATGTGAAACAGAAGATTAGAGATATTTTGAATTTATAATAACCAATAAAACCAAGCAACCGATGTTCAGATTAATACTATGTTACTTGCTTGGGTTGAGTTCAATATCATACAGTCAAGACACAATTGACAGTACTGATTACAATTATTGTAAAGATGTTTATTCAGTAAAAGATAAATGTGATGGGGTTACGAGAACTTATTCCAGCGACTTAAGATCAGTGCAATTTGTCAGGTTAAAGAATACCGTATACATGTCAATTACGGTTTGGGCTTCATCTTATAATCTTAATGAAAAAGGCGTAATCATTTTGCTTACAGAAAATAAAAGAATCGTGAAGCCAAATGTAAAAGTTGAGATTGAAGAATTTTCGGATGGACAGTATAGTCACCACGTTTTTTTCCCGCTCTCACAAGATGATGTTGCTAAACTTAAAAAATACCATATAACAGATTATCGTCTGGATGATTTTGATGACAATTTGGATGAACGGGACGGCGAAATTTATTGCGGATACATGAACTGTATTGCTCCAAAGGTGGTTGCAACTAAATCTAAGGTTCCTGTAAAAAAGAAAATGAAATCATAATGGACACAGTAGGAGGGAGGCTTGATTTTTTTATACGGAGTAAAGGTTATGATAAGCTTACAGTATTTTGCGAGGAGCATGGCTTTGTGTATGGCACCATAGTGCAAACCGTTAAAGGGCGTAGGCTGGGTATTGATGTCCTGGATAAAATTGCAGCTGCGTTTCCTAACCTCAATATTAACTGGCTGCTCTATGGGCGTGGGCCAATGGAGGTTGATTATTCATTGCCTGGCTGGATTACAGATGCTGCCCTGGGCATGGCAATGCAACTTAAGAATGACAAAGCACTTAGGGAAATGGCCCTGAAATTTTTAAATGAAAATCAGCGGGAAGCTTAGTAAATACAGGCATTCACATAATAATATTGCCGACAATACGGCAAGGAATAAAAAAACAGCATATTAATAAAAAAATGAAGGCTACATAAAATATAAGTTGTTGATTTTAAGGCTGCAGTCATAACGGGAGAAGCGCGGTACTTACATTGTGGTTCTAGAGGTCGCCGGTTCGAGCCCGGTATTCCACCCTTATTTTTAAGCCTTCAAAGTAATTTGAGGGCTTTTTTTTTGGACAATATATTCAATGTTCTATTCTTATCATATAACACTCAATACCTTTTTTTACTTTTTACACCACATAAAATTCGTATAAATTCGTTTACAAAAAGTTTGTACATTGCACTGTATTTGTTAAAATTTAAAAAGGGAGTAAAATGGTAGATTATTCGGTAATAGAAAGTGATTTTGAATGTTCGTGCGGAGATGTAATAAAAGACCTTGCCCAAATATATAAGAGCGACTATCACAGCGGCGGCCCCGGAAGGCTTGAAGCGTTTTTAGACCTCATTAAGCATGCGTTTGAAAAGGCTGAGGCAGCATTTATTAATACTAATAACCTTGTTCAGGACCCTGAAGCGTTAAGGCGCATAAGGCAGATAGCAAAAACACACGCTAAAAAATGTGTTGAAGAGTATGCTAAAACGCCTTTGGTGTAAGTTAAGTCCGAAAAATTTTATTAAATTTAAGTTGAATTTTGTAAACTACTACTGTAGGATGTTTCTTTAATTTGCGGCAGAAACTAAACTATTTAGGGTATAATGGATTTTGATTATAATGAATTAGAGCGGCAGCTGGAGAAAGCCTGTGTCGACGTAAAAAATAAATTCCATAAAAATTTTAACAGCACCCTCTACCTCTCTGCCGGGGGTGGTAAGCTTGAGTCTTTTATAAACGATTTACAGGGAGAGTTTGAAGCGGTAGCCGCTAAATTTATTACTGATAATGCCCTTCAAAAAGATACTGAAGCTAAAAAACGTATTTTTAATATCACTAAGCTGTATGCTAAGAAGTGTGTAGAAGACTTTAGTAAAATATAGCGTCTCATCCTAAAATTATCCGGCGGTAAAACTTACTTTTGTTTTTAACCATATTGCTAAAAAAAACCTATGCCAAGAGTACTTTCTATAGACTATGGTGCAAAACGCACGGGTATTGCCGTAACCGATGAACTGCAACTTATAGCCTCAGGCCTTACTACGGTAGAGACCGGCACACTAATTAAATTTTTGCAGGAGTATTTTAGTAAAGAAAGCGTAGAAAAAGTACTAATAGGCGAACCTAAGCAGATGGACGGCACTGCCAGCCAGAGCGCACCGCTTATAGCCGCTTTTACGCAAAAATTTATGGAGGTATTTCCTGAAATGGAAGTGGAAAGGGTAGACGAGCGTTTTACAAGCAAAATGGCTTTTCAAAGTATGATAGATAACGGCATGAAAAAAAAACAGCGCCAAAACAAGGCACTGGTTGATGAAATTTCGGCAACAATATTACTGCAGGATTATTTATCCCGAAAAAAATAGTAATTATTTTTTTCATTTTCACAAAAGTGAATTTTTTACAACATACATATTGCTTTTATAATAATATTTGGTTATTTCAAGGTAAATTTGTGTTCTCAAAAATTTAGCAGATGTCTACCGATATAAACCAGGAGCCGGATGTGGTTCTTATAGGCGCCGGGATAATGAGCGCAACCTTAGGCGTGTTCTTAAAAGAGCTGATGCCCGAAGTAAAAATAAATATTTATGAAAGGCTTGATGTGGCCGCAGCCGAAAGCAGCGATGCCTG
The DNA here is from genome assembly GCF_046613695.1 of Flavobacterium sp. RHBU_24. Lineage (NCBI taxonomy): Bacteria > Pseudomonadati > Bacteroidota > Flavobacteriia > Flavobacteriales > Flavobacteriaceae > Flavobacterium > Flavobacterium sp. RHBU_24. Next base: position 7,826 of record NZ_JBKJHD010000007.1, read on the forward strand.
GAACAATGCAGGTACAGGCCATTCTGCGTTTTGCGAACTTAATTATACCCCCCAGCTTAAGGATGGTTCTATCGATACTTCTAAGGCGGTAAAAATTGCCGAATGGTTTGAACAGAGCAAACAGTTCTGGGCCTACCTTATAGAAAAAAAACTGCTGAGCAAACCGGAAGATTTTGTAAAAAGTATTCCGCACATGAGTTTTGTATGGGGTGCAGAAAATGTAAGCTACCTTAAAAAAAGGTATGAGGCGCTTACACAATTTCCGCTTTTTAAAGGCATGGACTATTCTGAAGACCCGGAAACCATACGCAGTTGGATGCCCCTGGTTATGGAAGGCCGCAAACCCGGTGAGCCTATAGCGGCAACTAACATGGCTATAGGTACCGATGTAAACTTTGGTGAACTTACCCGCGATATGTTTAAATGGCTGGGCTCACAGCCGGGCGTAAATCTCTTTTTTGGCAAAGAAATTACTAACATGCGCCGCAGCGGCAAGTGGCCAAAGTGGAAACTTAAAATTAAAGACCTTGAAACCGGGGATAAAATACGCGTTTACGGCAAGTTTATATTTATAGGCGCCGGTGGCGGATCATTGCACCTGCTTGAAAAATCGGGCATACCGGAGGGCGAAGGCTTTGGCGGATTCCCGGTGAGCGGGCAGTGGCTTAGGTGTACTAACCCGGAAATTATACAAAAACACAACGCTAAAGTATATGGTAAGGCATCGGTAGGGGCACCGCCCATGTCTGTTCCGCACGTAGATACCCGAATGATAAACGGAAAAAAAGAACTTCTTTTTGGCCCTTATGCCGGCTTTAGCACCAAGTTCCTTAAAGAGGGCTCGTATTCAGATTTGTTTACCTCCATCCGGCCCAATAATATACGCCCTATGCTGGCGGCAGGCTGGCATAATATACCGCTTACCAAATACCTTATACAGCAGGTAACCCAAAGCCCGGAAGACAGGCTTGAAGCGCTTAAAGAATATATGCCCGAAGCCCAAATGAAAGACTGGGTGCTTGAGAGCGCGGGGCAGCGTGTGCAGGTTATTAAAAAAGATGAGAAACAGGGCGGTAAGCTTGAGTTTGGCACCGAGGTTATTAATAGCGCCGATGGTTCGCTGGCAGTGCTTTTAGGGGCTTCGCCGGGTGCAAGTACAGCGGTATCCATAATGCTTGATGTTATGAGCCGCTGCTACCCTGAGCAGATGCAAAGTGACGAGTGGCAGCAAAAACTGCGTACTATGATACCTTCTTTTGGTCAGGAACTTAACAAAAACCCTGAACTGTTAGAGGAAGTTAGGGAGCATGCGCATAAATTACTGGGGCTAACATAACATTTGTTTACATCGTTGTGTTATCAAAAAGCCACCTGAAGAATTTTACAATTTAAATTTATAAAAATAATATGAAAAAAGTTCTTCAGTATCTTGCGTCAAACTTTGCAGGGCGAATGAAAAAAAGTAATCAACCTCAGTTTAGACAAGTTGCATGCACAGCACTGATTTTGGTGGTATGCTTTTCCTGCAACGACGATAATGAACATAATCCTGATGTAAATACACTTGAATGCAAAATGAGGCCTGAAAAAATATCTTTTGGAGGCGATACAAGTGATATAGTATATAATGCACAGGATAAACCAATAGAAATAACTACCAAAGAATATAACATTGCCGCTCCTGCGGCGGCACCAGTAATTACAGTGTATACGATAGAATACAATAGCCAGGGTAATGCTGTTAAAGTTTCTAAATCTGTAGATAACCAACTGGAGTTGTACTATGAGATAGAATATTATTCTGACGGGAAATTAAAGGGACAGTCAGAGTTTAATAGCGGGGGGGCTTTGGTTGCATATACTGCCGCAAATTATGATAGCAATATTTTGACAAGCATTACAACCCATAAAGAAGACACCGGGGCAGATGTAACAAGTTTTTACCAGTATATGAATGGAAATTTAGTACAAAAATCAGTTCATAACCTTTATGATGTCGATTCGCATGAGTACTATTATGCAGATTATAAGTATACTTATTTACTGGATAAGGAAAACAGGATTAATTCGTACTTTGATGGACCATTGGGGTTGCTATTTTTATCAAACCTTTCAAATCAGCAATCGTTGCAATATATTCCTAACCGTATTAATTACCAATTGTTTTTTGCACAGGAAACGGCTTATGAAAAGAAGATGCTGAAAAACATTGAAATTATAGCGCATCGCTACGGTACCAGCGATACCACAAATATTAACTATTCGTATGAATATGATACTGATGGATTTCCAACGGTACAGCGGGGTACTTATAATAATATTACCCGCCGTTATGTGGCTGCTCCGGGGGGAGGTTCTGTATTACTTGTTACTCCGTATAGTAGCGATTATGAAAGCACTATGAATTTTTACTGCAATTAATCAAGGATGGCTAATGCTATTATTGTTAATAGTTTAAATTTGTTAATGGAATAATATCATTTAGAAATAAAAAAGGAGGCAGTTCATTACAAACTGCCTCCTTTATTTATAACTATTCCTTTGTCCAGGTGTTATCGGTAATGTTTATATCCGGAATAAACCGTCCGGGGTCGATATCAAGGGATTTTATTTTTTTGGAAGTTTTCATAAAATGCCTCCACTCGTTGCCACGCTGCCATATCTCTACCGGCAGTCTGTGGTTTTCGCTGGTGTTGTCATCATACACCACTTTAAATACAATAGGGGCAGGCATGCCACCTTTATTGGTAAAGGTTATAATATAACCATCCTTTTCTTCAGAAACCGAGCTAATACCCAGGTCAATGTTATCGGTGCCCATAAACCAGCCTTTCCAGAACCATTGCAGGTTTTCGCCGGCCCCGTTATCCATGGCGTTAAAAAAGTCGCTGGGCTGCGGGTGCTTATAGGCCCATTTTTGAATGTATTGCTTAAAGGCGTAATCAAAACGATCATGGCCCAATATGTATTCGCGCAGCATGATAAGCCCCGTTGCCGGTTTATAATAGGCTGTATACCCCAGGTTCATCGATTTAGCCACATCTGGGTAGGTATAAATACTTTCGCGGTATTTGCTTTTCAGCCACGGAATGTGGTTGCGGCTTTTTGCTATGTTACTTGGGTATTCGGTATTATTAAATGCCTCAGAACTGTAGTAATTTATAAAGGTGTTAAAGCCTTCGTCCATCCAGGCATAGCGGCGCTCGTTGCTGCCCACTATCATAGGGAACCAGTTGTGGCCAAACTCATGGTCAGTTACATCCCAAAGGTCGGCACCGGTGCTGTTGGCGCCACAAAATACAATGCCGGGATATTCCATACCGCCTACATTGCTGGCAACGTTTACCGCGTTAGGGTAGGGGAATTCAAAATAGGTTTTAGAGTAAAATTCTATACTGCCCTTTACATATTCGGTGCTGCGGCCCCAGGCCTCGTTACCGGCAACCTCTGATGTATAAGCCGATTGCGCCATGGCTTTTTTACCGCCTGGCAAATTAATCCGGGCTGCATCCCATATAAAGTTTTTAGCCGATGCAAACGCCACGTCGCGGGTGTTCTTCATTTTAAAATGCCAGGTTAGCCTGCCGCCCTGCACAGGGCGGGTTATGGCCGTGTTGCCTGCTTCCTGCGGGGTAATCAGGTACACTGTTTTATCGCTGTTTTTTGCCTGTTCCCAGCGTTGCAGCTCCTGCTTTGTAAGTACCTCTTTTGCATTTTGCAGTTCACCGGAACCCACCACAATATGGTTATAGGGCACGGTTATCCTGTAATCAAAGTCGCCATATTCTACATAAAACTCACCTGCCCCCAGGTAAGGTTCGGTATTCCACCCAACTACATCATCATATACCGCCACGCGGGGGTACCATTGTGCTATCGAGTAGGTAATGCCGCCTGTAGTGGTAAGCTGTCCCATACGGTCCATGCCTTCACGCGGAATTTTAAACTCAAAATTCATGCTCACAGTAGCTTTTCCGCCCTTAGCTTTTAAGGGTTCGGTAAAGAACACCTGCATGCGGGTATCGTTTATAAGGAACTTATTGCTTGCGCTGCCTTTAGTCTTTGCACTTACGCCTGATATTTTCAATCCGCCATCGGTATCGCCACTGTAACGGTTGCCCCGTATTGGGGTGGTTAGCGTACCCCGTGAATCGTCAGTAAAGCGGTTTTGCTCTACATACATCCATATATAATCAAGGTTTTGCGGGCTGTTGTTAATATAGGTCATGGTTACTTTACCCTTAATGGTGTTAGCTACATCATCAAGCTCGGCTTCAATAACATAATCGGCATGGTTTTGCCAGTATTCCGGGCCGGGAACACCGCTTGCCGCGCGGTAGGTATTGCCCCGGCTGTAGTAAGCATCATCAAATTTAGGCTGGTTGTTAGGTTCTACCTCCTGAGCCAGCGCCACAAAGCCTGTGAGGCCAAAGACAAAAAGCAATTTTTGTATTCTCATTAATTTAAGTTGATTTTTTCATTATGAAATGGTGTGCCAAATATACCTAACTTATATGTAATAATAAAACTGCATTAACAACTCGTTTGATTTAATTTTAAGCAATAAAGGGTTATCAAAACTGAAGTTTTGAGTACTTTTGCAGAAGTTTTTTAACAAACTTTCTAAAAGCTATCATGTATAAAATTATATCCTTTTTTTCCTCTACACGTTTAATGGCCGCACTGTTTATTGCATTTGCCGCCGCAATGGGTATAGGGACATTTATTGAAGATGCCTATAATACCGAAACAGCACGTGTTTTTATATATAACGCATGGTGGTTTGAGGCCATAATGCTTGTTTTTATGCTCAATTTTTTTGGCAACATAAAAAGGTACGGACTGCATAAAAAGGAAAAATGGGCTACACTTACACTACACCTTTCATTTATACTTATAATTTTAGGCGCATTTATAACCCGTTATATAAGCTATGAAGGCATGATGCCCATACGCGAAGGCGCTACTGAGAGCCATTTTTACAGCGACAAGGCATTTTTAACCGTTATGGTTGATGGCGAATACCAGGGCGAAACCCGCAGGCGTACGTTTGAAAAGCCACTCCTTATGAGCAGTAAAGAGTTTCCGTTGCTGGCTAATAACAATTTTTCGCTTTCAAAAGATTTTAATAACATTCCTTTTGAAATTGAATATAAGGAGTTTATACTCGGGGCTAAGGATACAGTAGTACCAGACCCAAAAGGCATCCAATATATAAAGCTGGTAGAGCAAAGCATGGGAACACGCCATGACCACTTTTTAAAGGAAGGCGAAGTGCAAAACATCAACAACATACTTTTTGCGTTTAACAAGCCTACCGCTGGTGCCATTAACATTAATAAAGAAGGTGAAAATTATACCCTTGCTGCTCCTTTTGAAGGCAGTTTTATGCGCATGGCCGACCAGATGCAGGGCCGTGTGGCGCAGGACAGCGTGCAGCCATTAATGTTTCGCTCTCTGTACAGGCTGGGCGGGGCAATGTTTGTACTGCCCGAGCCCGCTCTTAAAGGCAAACAGGTTTTTAAATCGAACGGCGATTTTAAGACTAAGGATGATAACGCGCTCGTACTTACCGTAAAAAGCCAGGGCGAAGAAAAAGAAGTAACACTATTGGGTGGGAGGCAAAAAATAGGCGTGCCGGTTTCGGTTACCATTGGTAAGCTCGATTTTACGTTAATGTATGGCAGCAAAACCTATGAGCTGCCATTTTCAATGAAACTAAACGATTTTATTGCCGAAAAATATCCCGGTACAGAGAAGAGCTACGCGTCGTTTGAGAGTAAAGTAACCGTTGATAACAGCAGCAAAAAAGAGAAATTTGATGCCCGTATTTATATGAACCATGTACTTGACTATGACGGTTACCGGTTTTTCCAGTCGGGTTTTGACCCTGATGAAATGGGGACTAAATTATCGGTAAACCACGATTTTTGGGGTACGTGGATTTCGTATGCCGGATATTTTTTACTCTACTTTGGCCTTATGGCAATTTTATTAGACAAAAATACACGCTTTGGCGACCTGAAGAAAAAGCTGGATAAAATAGCGGAAAAGAAAAAGGCGCTAACCATGCTTCTCATTCTTTTTGCAGGTTTTAACGGCTTTGCGCAGCATGACCACGAGCACGACCATGAACAGGAACCCGAACATGAGCACGTGCAGCACGTGCGGCCTACGCAAAAGCAGATAGACTCGCTGTTCAATAAATATAAAGTAAGCGAAGCCCATGCCGAAAAATTTGGACGTATCATTATACAGGATGCGGGCGGAAGGATGAAGCCTGCCAATACATTTTCGTCTGAATTGCTGCGTAAAGTGAGTAAAAGCGATACATACCATGGCATGAATGCCGACCAGACGTTTTTATCGATGCAGCTCTTTAACAGGATGTGGTATGATGTGCCCGTTATTTACCTTGCAAGAGGCAACGACAGCATCCGCGCCATTGCAGGGCTTGATAAAGATGTAGAATATGCCGCAATGGCCGATTTTTTTGATAACCAGGGAAGCTACAGGCTGGGCAAAGTTTTAGAAACCGCCTATGCCGCGAGGGAACCCAATAAGTTTGACAAAGATTTTATTGAACTTGATAAGCGCATCAATTTGCTTAACTGGGCGCTATCGGGCGAAATATTAAGGATACTTCCTGTTCCTAATGATAAAGGTAGTAAATGGGTATCATTTCCGGAGGCTTCGCAGGGTACTTATAAAGGCCTGGATACCATCCGTAATATTGTTCCCTATTACATTGGCTCGTTAGGCGAAGCCGTAGTTTCAGGTAATTACAAATTACCTGACGGCATTCTGCGTGACATTACCATGTATCAAAGGAAAATGGGCAGTGCCGTAATGCCGTCTGAAGACAAAATTAATGCAGAACTACTGTACAATAAGTATGACGTATTTAAAAAGCTATATTCTTATTACGCCTTGGCGGGTATTTTAATGCTGCTCTTTGCCATCATCAGGATATTTTACGACCGTAAAAGCATAAAGGTTACTTTAAACATATTTGAGAGCATAATATGGCTGCTCTTCATAACGCATACAATAACACTTATAGCACGCTGGTACATATCGGGCCATGCCCCCTGGAGTAATGCCTACGAGTCTATCATCTACGTGGCATGGGCTACAATGCTTTTCGGCTTTGGTTTAGGTTCAGGTTTTACACCGGCTATTTTGGTAAAACCATTATCTAAAATAAAGGCTATAAGGGAGTTTATCAACCGCAGGTCAGAACTTGTTGTGGCTTCTTCGGCATTCGTTACCAGCATTGTGCTTATGGTGGCACAGGGCAACTGGACGGACCCTGAAATTGCCAACCTGCAACCGGTTCTTAACTCCTACTGGCTTATGATTCACGTAGCGGTTATTGTAGCCAGCTACGGGCCGTTTACGCTTGCAATGATATTAGGCCTTGTAGCATTGATACTGATGCTCTTTGCAAACGATAAAAATAAAATAAAACTTGACCTTAGCATTAAGGAGCTTACTTATATAAACGAAATGGCCTTAACCGTGGGGCTTGTACTGCTTAGTATAGGTAACTTCCTTGGGGGGCAATGGGCTAACGAAAGCTGGGGCCGCTACTGGGGCTGGGATCCCAAGGAAACCTGGGCATTAATTAGTATTATGGTATATGCCTTTGTAATACACATGCGTTTTGTACCGGCGCTGCGCAATGCCTGGATCTATAACTTTTTTAGCGTACTGGCTTATTTTTCTATACTGATGACATACTTTGGGGTTAACTTTTACCTTACCGGCCTGCACAGTTATGCAAGCGGTGAAAGGCGCACGCCCACGCAGTTTTACATTATGGCATTTAGCGTATGTGTACTAGCAGGCTTTGCTTACTTTAGCTACAAAAAATACCTGAGCAAGAACGCTAAAGGCAAAAAATCCTAAGCGTTACTATGGAGTGTTGTAAGTGGGTAACAATGACTTCAAAAAATGTTTTTCGGGAAATTATCAATTAAGGATTCCATATTTTCCAGGCGCGCTCGGCCTGGTATACCAGCATTTTGTAGCCATTACTGGTTTTAGCGCCCCTGGCTTTTGCTTCGCGCAAAAACCGCGTTTCTTCAGGATTGTAGACCAAATCGTAGGCTATGTGTTTCTTGGTAAACAGCGTATAATCCAGCGGCGGGCATTCCTCTACATTAGGGAATGTGCCGGTAGGAGTGGTATTTATAACGATAAGGTAGTCTTCAAAAACATGCTTATCCAGGTCGTCATAGCCATAATACTCTTCATTACCGGAGCGGGAAACAAAGTCATATTCTATCTTTAGCTTGCGTAGTGCAAATGCCACCGCCTTAGCCGCACCACCCGTGCCCAGTATCAGCGCTTTTTTATGGCGCTTTTTAAGCAATGGCTTGAGTGATTTTTTGAACCCAAAATAATCAGTATTATAGCCTTTTAGCCTCCCTTTTTTGGTTATTACAATAGTGTTTACCGCACCTATAGCTTTTGCATTTTTAGACAGCTTGGCTATGAGCGGCAGCACCTCCTCCTTATAGGGAATAGTAACGTTAAGCCCTACAAGGTTCTTGGTGTTTTTAATGAGGTAAGGCAGTTCATCAATATCGTCAATATCAAAATTGCGGTAGGTATAACTATCCAGCCCCAGCTTTTCAAACTTCTTTTTAAAATATCCCGCCGAAAACGAGTAGCTTATGTTACGGCCCACCAGGCCAAAGGTTTTAGGTTTCAAAATAGTATGTTTAGTTGTGTTGTTGCATCGCTGTAAAAAACCTGTAAATAAAAACCCCGCCGTTACGGGCAGGGTAAATATAAAAATTATTTGGCAACTTAACGTTTCCTGTATTTTTTCATTTCGTCCTTAACGATTTGCATGGCAAAAACATCAGGGAAATACTCTTCCAGCAGCGTATGGTGCCTGTAGTTAAGCCGCAGCCCGTTGTTAAGGTGAAAAATGCCTTTATCGTCTTCCTGCTGGCGCAGGTAAAGAGCGGCAAGGCGGTATTCTACCTCATACTCTTCGCTATAATACTCCGCTGCCTGGAGCAACGTAGCAATAGCGGTTTCAAATTCGCCAAGCTGTTGCAGTGTGTCTATCCAGAACAGCCAGGTATCAAGCTGGTAATCGCCAAATTCTACAGCCTTGCGGTAGCCTTCTTCGGCTTCCTCATAAAAGTTAAGCGCGTTGTTTATGGTCGCGTAGCGCTTCCAGTACAGCTTATTTTCATTATCTATACCTATGGCTTTATTAACGTAATACAGCGCTTTCTGGTAATTCTTAAGGCGGATGTAAAAGTCGGTTATCGCTATCCATGCTTTATCAAGCAAGGGGTCTTCGTGTACGGTTTTAAGGTAATATTTCAGCGCTTTTTCGCGGTTGCCGAGTTTTTCATAACACTTGCCCACGCGCAACAGCGCGAATGAGGTAGGGTCATCAAGTTCCATAGTGGTGTTGTAGCAGTTAATGGCATCCTGATAGCGTTTTAGCTTTTCAAGGGTTTTTGCCATTTCCAGGAATGCACCCAGGAAGCTGTCGTCTATAAGTGTGGCATAATCAAACGCACGCAGCGCCTGTTCATATTCCTTAATGGCATAATACTGCCTGCCCAGCTGGTGCCAGGCCACTTCGCTATACGGATTTTTCTCAATAAAGTCGTTTAGAAAATCTATTGCCTCAAGGTTCTGGTCAAGGAAGTCAAAGCAATACACCACGTTATATAGCGCAGAGTGGTCTTCGTCATCTTCTTCCAGGCATTTGATAAAGTTTTCCTTTGCCTTTTCAAGATTGTCCATAAACAGGTATTCCATGCCCAGCAGCGAGTATACATCGGCAAAATCATCAGTATACTTAAGGGCAATTTCCAGTAGTTCTACAGCCTTGTCGTGCTGGTCGCGCTTGCTGTAAATATTTGCTTTCTGGATGTAAATTTCTTCGTTTGTAGGTTCTATGGCATAAAGGTCGTTGAGTAACCGCTCGGCCATATCGAGCTTATCATCAAAAACTAAAATCTCAACCTGTACTAATTTTAAACCTGTAGACCTGGGGTGTTGTTCCAGGCCGAGTTTTAAGGCCTTTTTAGCTAAATTAATTTTTCCACTGTCAAGGTAATGAAGGATGATGTCTTCAAACTCTTCGGAATCAAAGAAGAACACTTTGTTTGTTTTTAACATAGATTCAAACTTTGATAAAGATAAACTGCGATCTTCTTCCTCGTGACTCAAATTCATACTCTGTTGTTTAAAATTATCCTTCTTAAATTTACAAAATGTTTACCTAAAAAGGAAATTACTTAAATATCTTTTAAACAATTTAATTAACAAAACAGTTACTGTTAAGTCGTTCATTGCTCAGGTTTCAGCGTTCCTGCCGCGCCGGTTAATTGTTTTGCTCATTAAGCACTTCATTCATAACGTCAATAATAATGCCACATCCCTCTATTATTTCAGCTTCCGAAACGGTTAGGGGAGGGGTGATGCGTATGGCTTTGCCCTCAAACAGCAGCCAGAATAAAATAAGCCCCCTTTCATGGCATTTTAAAATTACTTTGTTAGTAATATCAGCACTTTCGGTCATGGCGGCAAGCATCAGGCCTATCCCGCGCACCTCTGTAATCAGGGGGTGCACCAGCAGGCTGCGGAAGAGTTTTTCTTTTTCCAACGCCTGTGCCATTATGTCAGTCTCCGTTATTTCCTGTAACGTGGCTAAACATGCAGCAGCTATTACCGGATGCCCGCCAAAGGTAGTTATGTGCCCCAGTTTAGGGTCGTGGCTCAGCAGGTCCATTTTATGCTCGTTAGCCGTAAAAGCACCCACAGGCATACCACCGCCCATGCCTTTGCCCATTACAATTACGTCAGGAACCATATCATAGTTTTGAAACCCGAACAATTTGCCTGTGCGGCCAAAGCCGGGCTGTATTTCATCGAGTATCATTATTGCGCCTACTTCGTCGCAACGCCGGCGCACTTTTTTTAAAAAATCGTTGTGCGGCTGTATGAAGCCCGCGCCGCCCTGTATGGTTTCAAGGATGATGCCTGCCGTTTTTGTGGTTATCTTTTGCAGGTCATATTCGTTGTTAAATGTTATAAAATCTACATCGGGCACCAGCGGGCGGAAAATTTGCTTGCGCTCCTCATAACCCATAACGCTCATACTGCCCATAGTATTGCCATGGTAGGCGTAGTGGCACGATATAAGCTGGCTGCGGCCGGTAACCCTGCGTGCAAGCTTAAGGGCGCCTTCGGTAGCTTCGGTACCGCTGTTTACGAGGTAGGTCTTGTTTAGCTCCGGCGGAAGGTGTGCTGCCAGCAGGCGGCAAAATTCGGTAGCCGGGTGCTGCGCATACTCGCCGTACACCATTACATGGCTGTATTTATCCAGCTGGTCTTTAATGGCCTGGTTAACCCTCGGATGTTTATGGCCGAGGCTGGTGGCCGATACCCCCGCCACAAAGTCGAGGTAGGGTTTGTTGTCTACGTCATATATATAGCTGCCCTCTGCATGCGAAATGGCGATGCCAAGGGGGTGTGGCGAGGTTTGCGCCTGGTATTTATAAAAATCGGTAAGTAGGGTCATGCTGTGAAATTTATGGGTTTCACTTAAAAAGTGCTATTGCTTTTTTGGGGTGGGCGGTGCAGCCTGTAAAGTAGCGCCTGCCTGCGGCTTAAGCCCTTCCTGGGGTTTAGGTTCTTCCTTCTTTACGTCGCTTTCCAGCATTGGCTCGCTGGTTTCTTCGTTAAGTACCTGTTTGGGCTTGGGGTGGTCTTTATCATAATCAAGGGTTTCCTTAAGCGGCAACATGGGGGTATCTTCCTTTTTTTTCAGTTTACCGCTTTTTAGTAAAATCTGCTCGTGCAGCTTTTTCTCTTCTTCAGGAAATATATCGTCTTTTGTGCGTATGCGCTCGTCGCCACGCCATTCAAACCCTTTTAGCTTCCGTGCATTTTCAGGAAATTCAGTTTCCGGGTAACTCTCGCTTGCAGGCTTCACCATCGAGGTAACCGATACAATCTGGTTATCCTCAATTTCCAGTTGTATCTTGCTGCTTACGCCTTTATCTATACCTATAAGGCCGTTGTTACTGTCATCATACATGTAGTATATCTTCTCGGTATTCTTTATCAGGTCTACCTCATACAGCTTGTTGTCTTTAAACTTGCCATACAGGTTTACACCCTTTACCTGGTTGTACCGTGGCCTGCCCGGGTGTACGTTGCTCCATATCGTGTCTATTTGTATTATAAACGCGTTTGTAAGTACCTTAATACTATCCAGCTGCTCTGTTTTAGCATTAGAGATAAGGTGTATTTTTTCGCCGGTTATCTGGCTGTCGCCGTTCCATACCACAGGGCGTTTTATAAGCTGGGTAAGGCCCTTTGCCTCGTCAGAATGTATAGAGTCGCACTTGCCGCTCATATCGGTTTTGTAAAAACGGGCGTTGTTGTAACCGCGCACTATCCGGTGGCCTTCCTTGCCGGTTATTACCATACGCTTGGCGTGCAGGTAGAGTGAATCCTGTTCAACCAATGTAACCACTTCGGCATGCCTTGTCATCATAATAGAGTCCTTCAGCTTATATACCTCCGCATAATGGCCCCTGCCAATGAACTTGTTCACGGTATCGGTAACCCGTACATTATTAGTTGCCGACGAAAATTCGCGCTTCCGGTCATAATAAAGGCTGTCGCCCTTTATAATTTGCGTATCATACTTTATATAGGAGTTAGTAAGCAGCCGCGCCAGGTTCTGTTTGGTATCATAAAAACCTTTTTCGGTGTAGATAAAGTTGTTTTTTCCGGTAATGGTGGTAGGCCCAAACACGTAGGCATGGCCGCCGCTGGTGTAATAGTCCAGCGAATTAGTTTTCATTACATATTCAGGGTTGGTAAGCGTAACCGCTGTGCGGAACTCATATTTTTTTTGTGCTATAAAATAGCGCCCTGATTTGCTTTTAAGCACGTTCTTATCATTAGTGATAGTGCCATAGGTGCGGTAGTAGGCCTGTTGAATGTTGCGGTCAAAGTATACGGTATCTGTAACAAGGCGCATCTCGGTAGAACTCATGTTTACAGCGCCGCTGGCAAAGGCAAAATTCTTTTCGCCATTATACTCTGCATATTTACTGTTCATGTGCAGCGTATCACCCTGGTTCATGCGCACATTGCCAAACATCTTTGCATAATTTTCTTTCTCAAAATAATATGCTTTGTTAGATGTAATAACAGCGCCGTTGTGCAATAGGCGCACATTGCCGGTAAGGATAACCGCCCCGGGAACTTCGGTCTGGTCGCCGTTTATGTAATCGGCATGTTCCAATATTATCTTTTTGCCCTGCGATTGTTGTTGTGCAGGTTGCTGCTGCGACCGGGGTGGAGGTACCGTTAACCTGCGCGGGGTAGTTTGCCCTGTCATTATAAAATGACTGAATATACTTAATATGGCCAGTAAAATGATCTTTTTCAACGTCAAAAAATATTTAGGCAAATTTAGGCAAAATATAGTACAATAACCGAACCGCTATTGATATAAGCAGGCTAAACGCATCATAAAAAATAATGCGCGAATTATGTCAATTACCTTTAAATTCTGCTCACTTAGATTTTTGATGATGCAAACGGCAATAAACTTTATACCTCACAAATTTAATGGCATATTAGCCGGTGCAAAAAAAAGGGCAGCAAAACCCCATTTTGCTGCCCACTGAATAAACAATTGCTGTAATTAATAGTAAAAAATATCGTGGTAAAACGTCTATCACGATAAAAGTTTATAAAGATAAATAATTTATTCCTGTCGGCCTGCCATTACTGAATCTTTAACATTTTTTTCTTTGATTTTTAATACCTGGCCTGCTTGTAGCCCGCTTTCAGGCTGTAGTTTATTGTCCTGTATTATATCATCAATAGTAGTATTGTATTTGTTTGCCAGCCCTAACAGTGTTTCGCCGGTTTTTACCTGGTGTTCCTTTACCATATCGGCAATAGACGATGCCCTTTTATCCTTCTCTACTATTGGCGGTATATTGTTAGGTATAATCTCGTTATCTGTTTCCTGCCCGTTTTCGCCCGGCAGTATCATTAGCTTCTGTCCTACCTGCAGGCCCTTTTTTAAGACAGTTTTATTGCTTTGGGTTATGGCAGTAATTGTAGTACTATATTTCCTTGAAAGCCCCGTAAGCGTTTCGCCGGCGGCTACAGTGTGCGCTATAAAGCCAGCATCATATACCGGTGCCTGTTTTGCAGATGTGCTGGTTATTGTTAGCTTAAGGCCTACTGCCAAGCCGTTTTTAAGTTTTGCTGCATTTTCTTTTTCTATAGCTGCAACAGTGGTATTATAGTTGCGTGAAAGCCTGTACAGCGTTTCACCTGCTTTTACTTCATGCTCTACAGTATATGAGGGTTGTGGTGTAGCTGGTGTGGTAACATTTGCAATTACAGGTTCGTCCTTTAGTGGTGATGGCTCAGCAGCAGCAGCTACCGGTTCTTGTTCAGTTTCCACAGCAGTTACCGCTTCTGCCAGTGGTGCCGTATCTGTATTAGCGGCTACTGCTGCCTGCTTGTGCAGCTGGCGGTGCATCGGTATTTGTATAATACTGTTTGCCGACAGCCCCTCAACAGCGCCGGGATTGTATTCATAAATATCCCTGGGTGTAATTTTATATTTTTTTGCTATAACCAAAACAGTTTCTCCCATTTGCACTTTGTGGCTTTGAATATCTTCTTCATCATTTTGTTGCTGCTGTGCAAAAGCGCCACTCACCACAGCCATTCCAAATAAAAGTGATAACAGAGTTTTTTTCATTTCAGTTTAAGTTTGATGCGTACTACAAAAATTTAGTTAAAATTTTTCTTTTGGTCGCCTATAAAATTAACAAGTTAAAGCCTTTTAGCAATGTATTATTTAATAAATTTTTAGTCAAAAAACAGATTTTCGATATAATAAGCAATAAAACCGACGAAGTGCAGTGTGTTCTATAAATTCAGCGATGGCAGGCCAAATAAAAAAGCGCGCCAGTCTTTTAAACGGCGCGCTTTTCGGTATCAATTTATAAAAACCTACTCCCATTCTATTGTAGCAGGTGGTTTTGAGCTAATATCATATACAACACGGTTTACCCCCTTAACTTTATTTATTATTTCATTGCTGATTTTCATCAGGAACTCATAAGGGAGGTGCACCCAGTCGGCCGTCATGCCGTCGGTGCTTTCTACCGCGCGCAGCGCCACAACCTTTTCATAGGTACGCTCATCTCCCATAACACCCACGCTGTTTACCGGCAGCAGTATGGCACCGGCCTGCCACACCTTATTGTATAGACCGTGGTCTTTTAAGCCCTGTATAAATATATGGTCTACTTCCTGTAGTATGCGCACTTTTTCCGGTGTGATGTCGCCTAAAATGCGGATTGACAATCCCGGTCCCGGGAACGGATGGCGTCCCAGCAGCTCAGGGTCTATGCCCAATGTTGCCCCTACGCGGCGCACTTCGTCTTTAAACAGCATACGCAGCGGCTCTACCACCTGTAGCTTCATAAAATCTGGCAAACCGCCTACATTATGGTGCGATTTTATAGTAGCCGATGGCCCTTTTACCGAAACCGATTCTATAACGTCGGGGTAAATTGTGCCCTGTGCCAGCCACTTAACATCGGTAAGCAGGTGCGCTTCGTCATCAAAAACCTCTATAAATACGCGGCCTATGGTTTTACGCTTGGTTTCAGGGTCGTCAATGCCGGCAAGTTGGCTCAGGAACCTGTCGCCTGCATCTACGCCTTTTACGTTAAGGCCCATATCTTTATACTGGTGTAGTACATTTTCAAACTCGTCTTTGCGCAGCAGCCCGTTGTTTACAAAAATACAGTACAGGTTAGGGCCTATGGCCTTATTTAACAGTACTGCCGCTACGGTAGAGTCTACCCCGCCCGACAGGCCAAGCACTACTTTATCGTTGCCTATTTTGCCTTTAAGCTCGGCAACTATATCTTCTACAAAAGTATCCGGGGTAAAGTTTTGCGGCACCTCGGCAATCTTCACTAAAAAGTTTTCCAGCATCTGCCTGCCGTCGGTACTGTGGTATACCTCAGGGTGGTATTGTATGGCGTAGGTAACTTCGCCCTCAATACGGTAAGCTGCATTTTCTACATCTTTAGTACTGGCAAGTACCACGCCGCCTACAGGCAGCTGTTTTATGGTATCGCTGTGGCTCATCCATACCTGGCTGTTCTCGCTAACGCCTTCAAGAAAAGGTTCGCCTGCTTTAATATAGCTCAGGTTTGCGCGGCCATATTCACGTATGTTGCTGGGTGCTACCTGCCCGCCGTTAAAATGGGCAAGGTATTGCGCGCCGTAGCACACTGCAAGTAATGGCAGCTTGCCGCGAATGAGCGATAAATCAGGGTGGGGGGCATCTTCTGCACGTACCGAAAAGGGACTGCCCGATAGTATAACCGCTTTATAAGACGATAAATCAGCTGGTGGATTGTTGTAAGGGAAAATTTCGCAGAAGATGTTTAACTCGCGAACCCTGCGCGCAATAAGTTGTGTATATTGCGAGCCGAAATCTAAAATAAGTACGTTGTGTTGCATGGGCAAAAATAATCCATTAATTTAAAATGTGAAACAGGAATATTACATTTTTTAAAAAAAGAGGATTCGGGGGATTTTTGCTAAAAAAGCGCTATCCGTGGTAGTAGAATTCATTTTAGTTTATATTATTGGAGTAATAAAAAAAATAGTTGTTATTGAAATAATTTCATTTAATGACAATTTGGCATTTTAAAAAAAATGGCAATACTTTTGCAACCCGCTTAAGCGACTATCACAAGAAATAATGTTTAAGAAAATATTTAAAAATATGAGCCGCGAAACTTCTGAAAACGCCGAAAACGAGCTAAAACAGGACGAATTAGTAAATGAAACAGAGCAGGCTGTTGAAGAAACAGCAGCAGAGGGGCTGCCTTCTGCCGAGGCACTCTCTGAAGAAGAAACGCTAAGGGAAGAGCTGGCTAAGGAAAAAGACAAATTTTTACGCCTTTTTGCAGAATTCGAAAACTATAAAAAACGTACCTCTAAAGAGCGTATTGACCTGTTTAAAACCGCTAACCAGGAGGTTCTACAGGCCATGCTGCCTGTACTTGACGATTTTGACAGGGCGCAGGCGCAGATAGCAAAAAGCGAGGACCAAAACCTGATTACAGGGGTGGCGCTTATACATAATAAGCTGAAAGATACACTGGTATCTAAAGGGCTTGAAGTAGTAGATATTAAGGCAGGTGATGCTTTTAATGCTGATTTTGCCGAAGCAATAACCTCCATACCCGCACCTACTGATGACCTTAAGGGTAAGATAGTAGATGTGGTGGAGAAAGGATATAAGCTGGGTGATAAAATTATACGATTCCCTAAAGTAGTACTTGGTAACTAAATAATATAAACGCAGAGGATGGCAAAAAGAGATTATTATGAGGTACTGGGCATAGACAAAGGTGCATCGGCCGAACAGATAAAAAAAGCATACCGTAAAAAAGCCATAGAGCACCACCCCGATAAAAACCCGGGTGATAAAAGCGCCGAGGATAAGTTTAAGGAAGCGGCAGAGGCCTATGAAATACTTAGTGATGCTGATAAAAAGGCACGCTATGACCAGTATGGCCACGGTGCTTTTGAAGGCGGCGGTGGCGGAGGCGGCTTTCATGGCGGCATGAACATGGATGATATCTTCAGCCAGTTTGGCGATATCTTTGGCAGCGCTTTTGGCGGTGGCGGAGGTTTTGGCGGATTTGGCGGAGGCGGTGGCCAGCGCCGTATGAAGGGTAGCAACCTACGCATTAAAGTAAAACTTACCCTTGAAGAGATAGCAAATGGTGTTGAGAAAAAAGTTAAGGTAAAGCGTAAAGTTCAGGCTAAGGGCGTTACCTATACTACGTGCCCTACCTGTAACGGCGCGGGCCAGGTGCTTAAAATAACCAATACTATTCTAGGCCGTATGCAAAGCGCTACTACGTGCCACAGCTGCGGCGGTACAGGCCAGATACTGGACGGCAGGCCTAATAATGCCGATGCACAGGGGATGGTAATGGAGGATGAAACCGTATCGATTAAAATACCTGCGGGAGTGGCCGACGGCATGCAGCTTAAGGTAAGCAATAAGGGTAACGACGCGCCGGGCAGCAACAGCGTTCCGGGCGATTTAATCGTGGCAATTGAAGAAACAGAGCACGAAACGCTGAAGCGCGAAGGCGAAAACCTGCACCTTGACCTGTATATAAGCGTTGCCGAGGCAGCACTAGGCACCTCAAAAGACATAGAAACCGTAAGCGGGCGCGTGCGCATAAAACTGGAAGAAGGCATACAAAGCGGCAAGATTTTAAGGCTTAAAGGCAAGGGCCTGCCCAGCATAAACAGCTATGGCAATGGCGATTTGCTCATACATGTAAACGTGTGGACCCCTAAAAGCCTTAACAAGGAGCAACGCCAGTTTTTTGAGAAAGCCCTTACAGATGACAACTTTATACCGAAGCCGGAAAAGAGCGATAAATCTTTTTTTGAAAAAGTTAAAGATATGTTTTCGTAATTTAAGAAAAATTTATACATTTGAAATTCACTATTCACTTAGTGAATTTTTCTTTTTCATAGCAATTTTTCCCATCCTTGTAGGCTAACGCATTATAAGGGTGGGTTTTTTATTTGGGGGAAATTAGCATTGAAAAATTTTAGAAATTATAACGGGCTTCACTCATAGTCGGATACCTTCTATTCACGTTTTTTTATCCTAAACGGAGAAACGGAGTGAAGAATCTCAAACGACAAGAAGATGTTTCCATCTTCAGTGGTAAGAGTACTCCCCACTTTACGGGTGGTAATTATTAACCGGTAAAAATAAGATTATTAATTTGCGTACTTTATACCGGTTATACCCATGATAGAGTTTTGTTTTTAAATTCTGTGCCACTTTACTGTAACATTTTACCAATAGTGCGTCATATAATTACTATTTTTACAAATCCAATAAAAACGCATGAATTCTATACTCGAAGTAAAAAATGTTGTAAAACAGTACGGCAGCTACACGGCGCTAAACAATGTGTCGCTTACCGTGCCTAAAGGCAGCATCTATGGTTTGCTGGGCCCTAACGGCGCCGGTAAGACCTCACTTATACGCATTATCAACCAGATAACCATGCCTGATAGCGGTGAAATTATCCTCGATGGCGAAAAACTCAACCCTAAGCATGTGTCGCACATAGGCTATATGCCTGAAGAACGCGGCTTGTATAAAACCATGAAAGTGGGCGAGCAGGCACTCTACCTGGCACAACTTAAGGGGCTTAGCAAAAAGGAAGCTAAGGAACAGCTGCAATATTGGTTTGAAAAACTGGAAATACAGGGCTGGTGGAACAAAAAGATACAGGAGCTGAGCAAGGGTATGGCACAAAAAATACAGTTTGTGGTTACCGTGCTGCACAAACCCAAGCTGCTGATACTGGACGAACCCTTTAGCGGCTTTGACCCCGTAAATGCTAACCTTATAAAAGACGAAATACTTGAACTGCGCGACAAGGGTACTACCGTAATATTTTCTACCCACCGTATGGAAAGCGTAGAGGATATGTGCGACCACATTGCCCTTATCCACCAGAGTAATAAACTGATAGAGGGGCCGTTGCATGAGGTGAAAAAACAATACCGCAGCAATACCTTTGAGGTGGGCATAGCGCCCTATAACTTCCAGGGGTTACTGGCTGATATAGGCACCCGCTATACTACAAAACAAGCCGATTTTAAAACGCTTGACGATGAACTGAAGCTTGAAGTGGCGCTGCCGGAGGGCAGCAAGCCGCGCGAGCTGATGCAGTACCTGATGCAGCATGGCGACATTACACATTTTGTAGAAAAAATACCAAGTGTAAACGACATTTTTATCCAAACCGTTAGCCAAAAGAAATAACATGAGCCTATCATTAATTATAAGAAGGGAATTTAACGCAAAAGTGCGCAACAAGTCATTTATTGTAATGACGTTCCTTAGCCCGCTGCTGTTTGTGTTTATGGGTGGCCTGGTATACTACCTGAGTAGCCTTAACAACGAAGAAACAGTAAATATTGCCGTATACGACGAAAGTGGTTTTTTAAAGGATGGCCTTAAAAGCGATGGCCGTACTAAGTATACAAACCTTGGCCAGTTATCGTTTGAAAAGGCGAAAGAGGAAGCTGCTAAAGACTATTTAGGTTTGGTCTATGTACCAAAAATAACCGACACCACAAAGCTGCAAAACAGTGTACAGTATATTAGCAACGAAAGCCCTAATATGGATTTTATAAGTAACCTGGAACGTGTAATAAACGATAAGGTTACTAAAGCGAACCTGAAGCGCCTGCACTTTGACTATGCAAAAATAGAAAAAGCCAGGGCCAATACCACAGTAAAGCTGAGCAAATTTAGTGGGGAGCAAACTAATAAATGGGCCACCATATTACGTATAGGGTTAGGCGGTGTAGGCGGCTACTTGCTCATGATGTTTGTAATTATTTACGGCAATATGGTAATGCGCAGCGTTATAGAGGAAAAAACCAACCGTATTATTGAGATCATCATATCATCAGTAAAACCCTTCAGGTTAATGATGGGCAAGATAATAGGCACATCGCTTGCGGCGCTGCTGCAATTTATCATCTGGGCTGCACTGGGTACCATACTTATTATGGTGCTGTCTTCGGTATTCGGTATGCAGATGGGTGGTGGCGTAGGCGCTGCACAGGCGCAGGCTGCGCAAATGAACCAAAGCGATACAGCCCTTGTTTTTGGGGAGATACTTAAACTGCCGCTGTTTACCATGGTCATTTCGTTTATCATATTTTTTATCGGAGGGTTTTATTTATACAGCTCGCTATACGCTGCCATAGGTGCAGCAGTAGACAGCGAGACCGATTCGCAGCAATTCCTCCTGCCTATAATCATGCCGCTTATGCTGGGCGTTTATGTTGGCTTTTTTACCGTAATAAGCGACCCGCACGGTACTGTAGCAACGGTATTTAGCTTTATACCGCTTACTTCGCCCATAGTAATGCTTATGCGTATACCCTTTGGTGTACCGCTGTGGCAGCTACTGCTTTCTATAGCCATATTATTTGGCACCTTCTTTTTTGTGGTATGGTTTGCCGCTAAAATTTACCGTATCGGTATCCTTATGTACGGCAAAAAACCTACGTATAAAGAAATATTTAAGTGGCTTAAGTATTAAGTCGCAGCGGTCAGTGTGTAGTAGCTTCACTCTGATAGTCCTCACCTCCAACCCCTCTCCTTCGGAGAGGGAGCCGATAACGGGAACAGTTTGGATTGATGATGAATTCTGTTATCAATCCGGGTGAAGCTACTCCCTCTCTTTTTGGGAGGGCTGTGGAGGGAACAAGAAAATAATTGTTAACCCATTAGTATATTACCCCTTAAAGAAATAACTTAGGATTTTGGCCGGATAATCTGAAATCTGAAATTAAAAATCTGAAATTTAAATGCCCAAAATACTAATTATAGAAGACGAAGCCGCAATACGCCGTGTGCTTGGCAAAATACTGAGTGAGGAAAACGATACCTACAAAGTAGAAGAAGCCGCAGACGGGCAGGAAGGCCTCGAAAAAATAACGGCCGACGATTATGACCTCGTGCTGTGCGACATAAAGATGCCCAAGATGGACGGCGTAGAGGTGCTGGAAGCCGTAAAAAAGTTTAAGCCTGAAATTCCGTTTGTTATGATATCCGGGCATGGCGACCTGGAGACCGCCATTAACACCATGCGCCTGGGGGCTTTTGACTACATATCTAAGCCACCCGACCTGAACCGCCTGCTCAATACCGTGCGCAACGCGCTCGACCGCAAGGTGCTGGTGGTAGAGAACAAGATGCTGAAAAAGAAAGTAAGCAAAAACTATGAAATGATAGGCACAAGCGAACCCATCAATCACATAAAAGAGATTATAGAAAAGGTAGCGCCTACTGATGCCCGTGTACTGATAACAGGGCCTAACGGTACGGGCAAGGAGCTTGTGGCACACTGGCTGCACGAAAAAAGCGAGCGCGCGGCAGCGCCTTTTATAGAGGTAAACTGTGCCGCAATACCCAGTGAACTAATAGAGAGCGAACTTTTTGGCCATGTTAAAGGGGCGTTTACCAGCGCGGTTAAAGATCGTGCCGGTAAGTTTGAAGCGGCTGATAAAGGAACTATTTTCCTGGATGAGATAGGTGATATGAGCCTTCCGGCACAGGCCAAGGTGCTGCGTGCGCTACAGGAAAACATGATACAAAGGGTAGGGGCAGAGAAAGATATTAAAGTAGACGTACGTGTAATAGCCGCTACCAACAAAGACCTGAAAAAGGAGATTGCCGATGGTAATTTCCGCGAAGATTTGTACCACCGCCTTGCTGTCATTCTGGTAAAAGTTCCGGCGCTTAACGACAGGCGTGATGACATTCCGCTGCTTATAACCCACTTTGCCGAAAAGATAGCCGGCGAACAGGGCAACGCCCAGAAAAGGTTTTCTGACGATGCCATAAAACTGCTGCAGGCGTATGACTGGACGGGCAACATCCGCGAACTGCGCAATGTGGTAGAACGCCTTATCATCCTTGGCGGCAGTGAAATTTCTGAAACCGATGTAAAGCTGTTTGCGAGTAAATGATAATTTTTATATGAAGCAATTGGCTAATTAAATGACAATGAGAACGGTATCAAATTATATTTTGGCGGTGTTTCTTTTTATGATGGTAATTTCCTGTGATATTCCGAAAACGGAATTTAAACCGTCAGATGAAGGTTTGCCGTTCAAATCGTTTTTCAGGGAAAATATTGATTACAAAAGTTTAGGCACATATTATATTAATGATGAGGCTATCAATACCGAATTTGAGCTTAATGATGGATATAACCTGGCCATAGTAAAGCTGGGTAATGGGCACGCTATAAACTATGTTCTATCTGAAGATACCCTTTCGACTTTTTCCGGGTTTTATACCGAAATAAATGGCGATTATTTTAAAACAAAATATTACTATGATGAAAGGCTTCCAACAATAAACAATATAAATGTTGTTTTTAATGGAAGTATTAGTTCAAGTACTTCCGGGGCGAAATACCAGGAGTATAATGCTTTCTTTAAAGGATTTAATATTTCAATGAATGATGACAGCAACAGAATTGAAGGCAAATCATGGGGCGAAGGAGAGCACGGACAGATAGCTAATTTTGTATTTTTCGAAAATAATAATGAGATTTATTTGCTGATTTTAACTTCTCAAACAAGGATTGTTAAAGACCATACGCTTTTAAAAATGTTAAATATTTAAAATTCACGTAACTGTGACATAGGGGCGATAAAATTTCTCAAAGTTCAATTCTTTGCGTTCCTTTGCGGCTTCTTAGCGCCACTTTTTGTAATAAACGACAATAAATGAAATTAAAAAAGATATACCCCGCCCTGCAACAGGCTCTTGAAGAAAACAGCTTTACGGAGCCTACCGAACTACAAAAAGACAGTTGGGGTACTATAAAAAGCGGCGTAGACTGCGTAGTTGCCGCTCCGAATGCGCAAGGCAAAACCACTACCATTGTTATCCATGTGATACAACGGCTGGAAAAGGAATTTATGGAATCGCCCCGCGCGTTAATATTTGTGCAGGATAAGACAAAGATGCTGGAGATGATGGAACTGTTTGAACGCCTGGGCAAGTATACCGGTTTAAGGGTATATGGCGTGCACGACAAAACCAACATTGATGAGGATAAAAACCAGATATCGCTGGGAATTGACGTGCTTATCGGTACGCCGGTGCGTTTGGGTGAAATGTTTGGCGGTGCCGGTTTTGATGTAAACCAGCTCAAGATGTTTATTGTAGATGATGCGGATATACTGCTTAAAGCCCGCCACGAAACGCGCATTGCGCGCATTAGCGATGGTATTGCAAAAGTGCAGCGCCTGTTCTTTACCGGCGAAATTATTGAAAGGGTAGAGGCGCTGGCAGACAGGCTGATGGTGGAGCCCTTGTTCTTTGAGATGGAAGAAGGCGAGGACGGTGAGGAAGAAATTGACGGAGAATTTACAGAAGGTAACGACGGTATTGATGAAGATACTGAAGATGCCGGTGCAACCGAAACATGAGAATATAGTAATGAAAACTATAGCGCTGCTCCTGCTTTTCCTTTCTTCGATACTCGTATCATACGGGCAGGATTTTTCTGCCGCGGCAGAAAAAGCGGATAAGCAGTGTGCCAGGTTTTTAGGGAAAAACAACATACCCGGTTTGTCCATCAGCATATCGTATGCTGATAAGTTAGTGTATTCAAAGGGTTTTGGCTATGCCGATGTGGCCGCCGGGCTCGCCGTAAACCCCCAATCAAGCCAGTTTCGCATAGGCAGTATTACCAAGCCGCTGGTGGCGCTTACCCTGGCAAGGCTGCAAGAACAACACAGGTTAAGCCTTGATGAAAGCGTATACAAGTATGCAGACAGCCTGCCTAAAAAAGAATATGATTTTACCATAAGGCAGGTGGGCAGCCACGTTGCGGGGCTTAAGCGTATGTATATGCCGTATAATAACGACAGTACTAAGGTAACAACACGGGAGGAGTTTTATGACGCCTTTACCGAGCCGCTGCTCTTTAAGCCCGGAACCGATAACAGTTACAGTAACTTTGGTTACGAAATTTTGGGCCTTGTTATTGAGAAAGCAACAGGAGAGCCTTTGGATAAAGTAATAGCGCAGCAGGTATTGAATCCGTTAGCTATGGGTCATACACTGCCTGCCCGCCTAAAAGAAAGCAATACAAAGTATTACTCAGGTAACGAAGGTGGTAATTTCCTGCCGGCGCAGCACATGGCTTATAACCTTAATACGGCTCCGGGCTACTATTATTCCACATCCGAAGACCTGGTTAAGCTGGGTAACGCACTGCTCATCCCCGGCAGGCTGTTGCAAAAGAATACCCTCTTAGATATTATAAAGCCCTATCCGTTAAGCAGTGGCAAAAACAACCATGATGGCTTTGGGGTAGAGAATGATAACGGCATTAACGGCAAGCGCATGATAGGCCATACGGGTCATGTTTTTGGCGGTACGGCGGCGTTTATTGTATATCCGGAATATAAGTTGGTAATTGCCTTTACGGCCAATTGCGATCATATTAAGCCCGAAAAGAGCCTGGCCTTTTTATCTGAAATTACTAAAGCTTTTGTTGACGAAATAGACTAATGGCATACATTAAATTTTTAGCCAAATCAGTGGCTAAAATCAATCGGGTATGTGCAATCAAAATTATATCTTTACAAAAAACTGAAGTATGCTTTCGATATTTCATAACCGGACTTTAGCATAGCCTAATTTTTTGAATAAAAACACCATATTGAACTTAGAATCATCCCGCCTTTATTACCGCGAATTACAGCAATCTGATGCTGAGGCAATGTTTGCCATGGAGTGTATACCAGAGGTACACAGGTATTTGTATGATGAGATTGCAACCGATATACAGGAAACCCACGATGTTATAACCTACATACGCAGCCAGTATACCGAAGAAGGCATTGGCCGTATGGCTACGTTTTTAAAAGATACCGATGAATTTATAGGCTGGACGGGCCTTAAGCTGGAAAGCAGCGCCGATAGTAGTAAAAAATTTTATGATGTTGGCTACCAGCTACTGCCCAAATTTTGGGGCAGGGGCTACGCCACCGAGGCTACCCTGTTTTTCCTGGATTATGCCTTTAATACATTACAGGCCCACGAGGTAAATGCCTATGCCCATACTACTAATGCGGCATCAATAAGGGTGTTAGAAAAATGCGGGCTGCACCCGGTACAGCAATTTGCGAGCGACGGGCGCGACATGGTATGGTTTTCGATTAAAAAATAATGTATTTTTGATTTTGCAATCAATAATTATTCCATGCACTTACAATCATCCCGCCTGTACTACCGTGAATTATTGCCAACGGACGATGTGCACATGTTTGCGCTCGATTCGCTGCCGGAAGTGCATACCTATTTGTATGACCCTGTAGTAAGCGACATCCGGCAAAGCCGCGATGTTATTGCTTATGTGCGCAGCCAGTATACCGAGCGGGGCATTGGCCGTATGGCTGCCCTTATTAAAGGTACAGATGAGTTTATAGGCTGGGTAGGCCTTAAGCTGGAACGGGATATAAACGGCCGTGGGCAGTTTTATGATATTGGTTACCGCCTCATGCCGCAGTACTGGGGCAAGGGTTACGCTACAGAAGCTACACTTTTTTTCCTGGACTATGCCTTTAATGTGCTGGGCGCAGAGGAGGTTAACGCCTTTGCATTCCCTACTAACGGGGCATCGTTGCGTGTGCTGGAAAAGTGCGGACTGAAACAAGTGGAAACCTTTACATACAACGGGCAGGAGAGCGTGTGGCTGGAAATTAAAAGGCCAACGGAACCATGAAGCTTCAATCGGCCCGGCTGTATTACCGAGAACTGCTCCTTACGGATGATGCAGATATGTTTGCGCTGGACTCAAACCCTGAAGTGCACCGCTACCTCCACAACAACCCGTATACCCATATTGCCCAGTCGCGTGACTATATAGCTACTGTAAGGGCGCAGTATATACAAAATGGCATTGGCCGTATGGCGACTTTTTTAAAAGAAACCCGTGAATTTATCGGGTGGACCGGCATAAAGCTGGAAAGTAATGTAAATGGCCACGACCGGTTTTATGACATTGGCTACCGCCTGCTGCCGCAGCACTGGGGCAAGGGCTATGCTACGGAATCGTCAACGTTTTTTATTGAATACGCGTTTACTGTATTGGGAATAACCACAATCAATGCTACGGCCTTGCGCGCCAATACCGCTTCGTGTAACGCACTCTTAAAATCGGGCCTTATTGAAATTGACACTTTTTATTACCAGGGCCAGGAAGCGGTGTGGTTTGAGATTAAAAAGCCGTAAATGCTCAATGGTGTTTACCTTAAAAAGCTATTCAATCCGCCTGAAAGTTTGCTTCAATGAGGCGCTGATCTCATTTAAATTGAAATTGTCATAATCGGGGATTTTAAGCACTTTTGCCCGGCAATTTCTTAGCTTGGCATAGTCTAACTTATTAGTTTCTGAGCCAAATACCACAATTTTAGATTCGCTTAATTTTTCAAGGCGGCATATTTTACGTAATGTGCTGTATGTGCTGTCTGCCATGTGCAAATCTTCAATAAATATGTACTCGGGAGCCATAACGCCATAGGTACTAAGCATTTCCAGCGGCTCAGACAAATTGAAATATTTGTTTATTATAAGCGAAGGATAATTTACATTGATTATTTTCTCAAACTTGTTCATTTCCTTAACCCTGTCTTCGCTGAATACAAGATATATCAATTTAAAAAATGGCATATTAAGATCATGTGCTTTAGTTGCAAAACGTCTTCGGAACTCTTTACCGATGAGAAGTCTTACAAATATAGCAATTGAACCTGCCCTGAAATTATAAGGTTTTACTGAAATCGTTATGGT
Source organism: Flavobacterium sp. RHBU_24 (assembly GCF_046613695.1). NCBI lineage: Bacteria > Pseudomonadati > Bacteroidota > Flavobacteriia > Flavobacteriales > Flavobacteriaceae > Flavobacterium > Flavobacterium sp. RHBU_24. The sequence goes on from NZ_JBKJHD010000007.1 coordinate 35,334, forward strand.
TTAACTTTTGGAAGCTACAAAAATGTCCCATGCAAAGGACACCACTGTATATAAAATACTGCTGTTGCAGATACCCCTACGAACTTTACGCTGAATGTTGCTTTATTTTCCTGCTTTTGCGTTTACTACTAATAGCGCTTCGCTGCGTGTGCTGCAAAAATGCGGACTTATCACAGGGCACAACGGAATAAACGACAGCGCTATATCTGCTAAAAAGCGTGAGGGAATATTACACTGACTTTTGCTGTTATTTACTTACTTTGACCCTGAAGTAATAAAAATCTGCTTCTTTTGGTTCGCCGTTTCGTGCCATAAATTTGGTAACTGTAACTGCTTTAAAAATAAGTGTGTGGTTGTTTTCCCAGTAAATTCCTGCAGGTATCCATTCGTCCTGGTTAACTTCTTTAGTTTTACGTATGGTTGTGCTGTCCTTTGTTCCACTTATCTGCCACAGTTGGTAGCCGTTAGGGTTGCCCTCCATTCCATACCCTTCTGAAAGGTTTACAATCCTGCTTTTATCCGGCGAAAAAACGGGAATTGTCCACAGGGTATCTTTCCTTCCGGTATACTGGTTTACAAGGTAGCACTCGTTCCATTCCCAGAAGGAGCCTTCTACCTGGTACAGTGCTGGGTTATTGTTACGGCCTAAGTAATGGTATTCAATAACAGCCGTTTCGTCTTCCTCCGAAATCGAATCTTTAAATATAACAGCAGGCCGGGTTCCTTTAAGGGGTAGTGTTATCTTGCCGTTTAATTTTGGTATAGCAGTGGTGTCTAAATCGTCCGTAAACACATTTTTAGCGTTAAGAAAATCCTGTTTTGTTGCAGGAAGCGGAGTAAATAATGCTGTACTACCCTCCGTTAATTGAGATGTAGCATTGGCTATAGCCGGTTCTTTTATTTCTTCCACGTCTTTTTTACAGGAAAAAGAGAGTGTAGAGATATATAACAGGATAACAAATTTTACAGCGTGCATAATTATATTTTGATACGAATATAATTATAAACACCTGAATATATTTAACCCCTCGAAATTTTTCTGGCAGGTTTATCTTTTTTCTTTCTCTCAAAAAGATAGCCTATGGTAAGCCCCACTACAACCCAGAGTGGTATGCCCATGAGTAATTTTTCGATGTCAAAACGCTCGTGGTCTATCAGGGGGAATATAACCATGCTTATTACGTATAAAATGCCGCCCCACACCAGGCCGGACCTAACCCATCGTTTCATGATTTCTAAAATTTAGGTACTATAAAAGTACAAAAAACGTTTTCTCGAAGCAACAAGAGTGTTGTTGTATTTTTTAAAAACACTAAGTTTGCACCAAAAAAAGAAGATGAAAAATAGCTACTGTTTCCTTGCTCTTTTATTGTTTATAGTAACTTCTGCAATAGCCCAGGTGCAAAAGCAGGGTGGGTATAGTACCGCTGCTGAATTTTTAAACAATACCCCTAAATATACTTCAGGCTTCAACGTCGAAAGGCGCAGCCATTCCTCCATTTTACTCTGGGGCGTTAATGACTATGGAATTGAAGCAGCAGATAAATCGGTTAGTTCATCGGTAATTAAAAAGGAGTTGTGAGGAGTTTATATCCAGGATACATTGTATGTAAATGCCAAACCCTTAACAAACTATAACGGCTACAGTAAGGCTATAGTAGTGGGCAAATATTGTTTGGTAAAACCCGCATTTCCTACTAAGCCCGCTATTGTAGATGAATATGGGCTAAAGGATATACCGCAGTATTCATACCTTTTTAGTGGTATTGGCGGAGGCGTTAAAGGGGGGCAGCTGGCAGTAGCCCGTATCCCGATTGTTATTAATATTGAAACCGACGAAAAAAAGCTGTTGTCTAAAAATAATATGCTGCTTATGCTGCAGGGGCATAGTGATATTAAAGCAAGGTATGAGGCAGAGCCGGACATGGAAAGCGAAGAGGTACTGATTAAATATCTGTCAGCAATCAATAAGGCTTAAAAATTTTAAATTAAAGGGCTACTATTTAGTTATAGGCTTATCTTTGCGCCTTAAAAAATCCCTGTAATGATTACTGTAGATGCTGTTTCGGTACAATTTGGCGGTACCACCCTTTTTAGCGATGTTTCTTTCTCTATAAACGAAACCGATAAGATAGCCCTTATGGGCAAAAATGGTGCGGGCAAAAGTACCCTGCTTAAAATTATAGCCGGGCAAAGCAAGCCTTCTACCGGTAATATTTCGGCGCCTAAGGGTACCATTATTGCCTACCTGCCGCAGCACCTGCTTACCGAAGATAACGCCACCGTGATGGAAGAAACCAGCAAGGCATTTGCAGAAGTCTTTAAAATGAAGGCCGAGATAGATGCCCTTAATGAGGAGCTTACCGTGCGCACCGATTATGAAAGCGACGAATACTATAAGATAATCGAGCGGGTATCAGAACTAAGCGAGAAGTTTTATTCGATAGAAGAAATAAACTACGAGGCCGAGGTTGAGAAGGTACTTAAAGGTATGGGCTTTACCGCCGATGATTTTAACAGGCCAACTTCAGAATTCAGCGGGGGATGGCGCATGCGGATAGAACTGGCTAAGATCCTGTTGCAGAAACCTGACCTTATACTACTCGATGAGCCTACTAACCACATGGATATTGAGAGTATACAGTGGCTTGAGGACTTTTTGATAAACAGCGCCAAGGCCGTTATGGTCATCAGCCACGACCGCGCTTTTGTAGACAACATTACCACCCGCACCATAGAGGTTACCATGGGGCGCATATATGACTATAAGGCCAAGTACAGCCATTATTTAGAACTGCGCAAAGACCGCCGCGTGCACCAGCAAAAAGCGTATGAAGAGCAGCAAAAATTCATAGCAGAAAACCAGGCGTTTATAGAGCGTTTCAGGGGTACTTTTTCAAAAACCGAGCAGGTGCAGTCGCGCGTGCGCATGCTGGAAAAACTCGTTCCCATTGAGGTTGATGAGGTAGATACTTCGGCCTTAAGGCTTAAGTTTCCGCCATCGCCACGCTCAGGGCAATACCCTGTAATTGTTGAGGGGCTAAACAAATCTTACGGCGACCACGTGGTATTTAAGGATGCCAATATGGTGATAGAACGCGGGCAGAAAGTAGCGTTCCTGGGCAAAAATGGCGAGGGTAAATCGACCATGGTTAAGGCCATAATGAACGAAATAACCCATGATGGCGGCAAGCTGGAAGTGGGGCACAATGTAAAAATAGGCTACTTTGCCCAAAACCAGGCGGCCATGCTTGATGGTGAGCTTACTATTTTTGAAACCATAGACCGCATTGCCGAAGGCGATATACGCACGCAGATAAAAACCATACTGGGCGCGTTTATGTTTAGCGGCGATGATACCACCAAGAAAGTAAAGGTGCTTAGTGGGGGAGAGAAGACCCGGCTTGCCATGATAAAGCTGCTACTGGAGCCGGTTAATGTACTTATACTGGATGAGCCTACTAACCACCTGGATATGAAAACCAAGGACATCATTAAAGATGCCCTTAAGGCGTTTGACGGTACACTGATACTGGTATCGCACGACAGGGATTTCCTGGATGGGCTGGCTACCAAGGTGTTTGAATTTGGCAACAAGCGTGTAAAGGAACACTTTGAAGATATTAAAGGTTTCCTGGAGCACAAAAAGATAGAAAACCTGAGGGAGATAGAGCGCAGGTAAACAGTTTCAGTCTCCAGTGTTCAGTGGGGGCGTAAATGTTTCGGTATTTGCCTATTTTATATAAACCGTTTTTACATTTACAAATTCCTTAATGCCGTTTTCGGCCAGCTCGCGCCCAAATCCGGAGCGCTTTACACCCCCAAAGGGCAGGGCAGGATCAGACTTTACAAGCGCGTTTATAAACACAGCGCCTTCTTCAAACAGATGTACTTTTTGCTTAATGGCATCAATATCGGTTGTAAATATAGATACACCAAGCCCGAAATCGCTATTGTTGCTAAGGGCTACCACTTCCTCAAACGTATCAAACGGAATAACCGGTACCGCGGGGCCAAAAACCTCTTCATTAAAAACAGGCATATCCGGGGTTACGTTTGTAAGTATTGTAGGTGTATAAAAAGCGTTATGCCTTGTGCCGCCCAGTACTATTTTCGCTCCCATGGCAACTGATTTATTTACCTGTTTTTCTATATCTTCGGCAAGTTCTACCCGGGCCATAGGGCCAATATACGTGTCGTGCTGCATGGGGTCGCCCATTTTAAGCGCCGCGACCTGTTTTGTAAATTCTTCGAGGAACTCCTTGTATACCGATGAATGTACAAAAAATCGCTTGGCTGCAATACAGCTTTGCCCCGTATTTTGAAAACGGGCTTTTACCGCCTCAGGTATAGCAGTTTTTAAATCGGCATCTTTTAAGACGATAAGCCCGTTGCTCCCGCCCAATTCTAATACCGATTTTTTTATTTTAGCCGCCGCTATGGACGCTACCGATGCGCCTGCTTTTTCGCTACCGGTAAGGGATACTGCTTTAATATGTGGGTGCTCTATAACTTCTTTTACCTGTTTGCCTTCTATCAGCAGGTTTTTATACACACCGTCAGGGAAACCGGCTTCCGCAAAAACGTGTTCTATAAGTTGTGCACACCCCGCTACGCTGCTCGCGTGTTTTAGCACCACTGTATTGCCCGCTATGATTGTGGGAATTGCAAAACGAAAAACCTGCCAGTATGGAAAATTCCACGGCATAACCCCTAAAATTACACCTAATGGCTCATAATTTACATAACCTTCAGTGCCATCTGTATTTATTTTGTTTGATTTTAAAAAAAAATCAGCATTTTGTAGGTAAAATTGACATAAAATCATACATTTGTCAATCTCTGCGGCAGATTGTTGTAAAGGTTTACCCATTTCCCGGGAAGCAGTTTTTGCTAATAAATCTTTATTTTTTGTTAAAGAGTTTATTAAAGTTTTTATAAAGTTGAACCTTTCTGCAATACTATTTTTGCCCCATTGCATGAAAACACTGTTCGATTTTTGTATTATATTTTCTATTTCTGTGGTGTCAATGTACTGATATTCAGATATTTTTTGAAGATTTGATGGATTGTAGGTAGAAAACATTTTAAATTTAATTTTAATTTTTTTCTAAATATAATACATATTTTCTTATTTTAATTTTACTATTTTTACAGAAAATTTCAAACGTACTGATAAACAAAACAATTATTTATGAAGAAAGCTGTACTCCCCCTATTACTGCTATGTCTTACACAAGGTGTAAAGGCGCAAGACGCAGGCAAAACTGCACAAGATTATAACAAATGGACCGTTGAACTAGGTGGCGGTATCAATAAGGTTTCTAACCCATTGACTCCAGGCTACCATGTTGATGCCTTTAATTTTTACAGCGTTAATGCAGGTGCCAGGTACATGTTTAATACCAAATTCGGTATTAAGGCTACAGGGTCTTTAGACAGGCTGCAAGGAAGTGATATTTCTGAAGATTTTGAAACCCAGTTTTTTTCGGTAGGTCTACAGGGTGTTGTTAACCTTGGCCGTGTCCTTGAATTTGAAACCTGGACAAAACGCCTTAATGTATTAGGCCATGCCGGTGTAGGTGTAGGCTTCCTTAGCGGCGATATGATAAAAGAGACAGACCATACTGGTAATTTCCTTATCGGTTTTACTGGTCAGCTTAAGGTTTCAAAAAGGGTAACGCTATGGGGTGATTTTAACATGACCAATACTTACACACAACACCGTACTTGGAACGGTGCTCCTTATGATGGTAGTCAGCAAGGTTTTGACGGTACATTATATGCTGCAACGGTAGGTCTTAATATCGCATTAGGTAAACATGAAGAGCATGCAGACTGGTTTGTATATAATGACGAAGACAAAATTAATGACCTTGAGTCTCGTTTAGGCGAACTTGAAACTATGATGAACGACAGCGATAAAGATGGTGTGCCGGATTATCTTGATGCAGAGCCTAACACAATTAACGGTGTAGCTGTAGACAGCAAAGGGCGTACCATAGACAGGAATGAAAACGGTGTGGCCGATGAACTTGAAAGCTACATAGAAGAAAGGGATAGAAAAAATAAAGAATCTATGGGAGCTGACCTTCAAGACATGATAAATGGTGGCTATGTTAACGTTTATTTTGACTTTAACCAGGATATGCCAAACGCGTCTTCTATAGGTGGTATTAACTTCCTTATAAAATACCTTAAAGAGAACCCTGGTAAATCTGCTGATGTAATAGGTTATGCCGACGAAATAGGCGATACCGAATACAACAAAGCGCTTTCTGCACGCAGGGCTGATAATGTTAAGAAAATACTTACTGATGCCGGTATCGACGCAGGAAGGCTTAACATAGTAAGCAATGGTGAAGATAACAGTGTTAATAAAGATTCTCAGTGGGCTCGTCAAACAGTTCGTAGGGTAACATTTATTATCAAATAATACATATCTTATACTGATATATAAGTAAAGGCTGCCCGTAGGGCAGCCTTTACTGTTTTTATACAGCCCCTGCAGATTTTGGGGCTTTTTTGGTATATTCGGTGGTTGGTTTGCGTAAGTAGGATAATTTCACATGAATAAAAAGTTAATTCCTATTTTAAATTATGATCAGAGTATCAGGTATAAGTACAAATTTGAGAAGAAGGATATTGCCAACCGCAAACTTGATTTCAATTTGCGTATGTACTATATGCATATATTTATTCCATCTTAATTTTGTAATATTTAAGATGCTCATTTTTCTTAATCTTTTTGCCCTCATCATTTATATAATGCTGTTTAGGAATATCAAAAGGGTTTATTTAGATGGAGATTACCTTCGAGTTGACAATGAAAACCTTCATTTTCAAGATGTAGTTTTAATAAAAAAGATGACTTTTGCGAGATATAAAATTTATTTTAAAAGTGAAGGTAAGATAAAGTCTTTTTGTAGATACTGTCCCGTTTTATACGCCTCAGGCCATAAAAATAATCGAGAATAAGATTTTGGAATATAAAATTGCTAAAGAGGAAACAAACAGACAAAATTGATTATATTATACAATGGCATATGATAATCTAAATGAGGTCGATTTTGATGGCGTTGAGATAAACAAAGAAGTTTTGGCAGCGATAGAGAAATCAGTTTCTATATTAGCTGATCATAAATTTTTACCGGTGCGACTTACGGTAGTTTGTTTAGATTTATATATCGATGGTAGCATAGTAGGTGAATATCAAATTTATATAGATGAAGGCAATCTTGTAATTGATGATGTATTAGAAATTTATTAATTCTTCTATCCCGCGAGGCTTTTCTCCTACGCAGATAATAAAACAAAAAGCCCCATGAAATAATTCACGGGGCTTTCTTATATAATATTTTCCGGCTCTTTAATCCAACCTGGTTATTTTTGCACCAAGGGCCTTAAGGCGCTCGTCTATGCGCTCGTAGCCACGGTCTATCTGGTCGCTGTTTTGTATCGTGCTGGTGCCTTTAGCACTCAGTGCCGCAATAAGCAGCGATACCCCCGCACGTATATCCGGAGACGACATTAGTATGCCTTTTAGCTTCGATTTAAAATCAAGGCCTATAACAGTAGCGCGGTGCGGGTCGCACAGTATTATCTGCGCACCCATGTCTATAAGGCGGTCTACAAAGAACAGGCGGCTTTCAAACATCTTTTGGTGAATTAGTATGCTGCCCCTGGCCTGTGTGGCCACTACAAGCACAATACTTAAAAGGTCAGGTGTAAAGCCCGGCCACGGCGCATCTGCAATGGTAAGTATAGAGCCATCTATATAGCTTTGTATCTCGTAGCCTTCGGTGTGTGCCGGTATGTAAATATCGTCGCCACGGCGCTCCAGCGTTATCCCAAGCTTACGGAAGGTAGAGGGTATAACGCCCAGGTTGTCCCAGCTTACGTTTTTAATGGTTATTTCGCTTTGTGTCATGGCGGCAAGGCCTATCCAGCTGCCTATTTCAATCATATCGGGCAGTATGCGGTGCTCGCAGCCTCCCAGGCTTTCTACCCCTTCTATTTCAAGCAGGTTAGAGCCTATGCCGGTTATTTTAGCGCCCATGCGGTTAAGCATGCTGCACAGCTGCTGCAGGTAGGGTTCGCAGGCGGCGTTGTATATGGTAGTTTTTCCTTCGGCAAGTACCGCTGCCATAACTATGTTTGCCGTACCGGTTACCGATGCTTCATCCAGCAGCATATAGGTGCCTTTTAGCTTATCGGCCTCCACGCCATAAAAAGAATCTTCTTCGTTATAGCGGAATTTAGCGCCCAGGTTTATAAAGCCTTCAAAGTGGGTATCAAGCCTGCGGCGGCCTATTTTGTCGCCACCCGGCTTTGGGATGTAGCCTTTGCCAAAACGCGCCAATAACGGCCCTACTATCATGATAGAGCCACGCAGCCCGGCGCCTTCTTTTTTAAAGGCGTCGCTCTCCAGGTATTCCAGGTTTACCTCATCTGCCTGAAAGGTATACGACCCATGCTCCAGTTTTTGTATCTTAACGCCCAGGTTACTAAGCAGTGTTATAAGCTTATTAACATCTATAATGTCGGGTATGTTAGTAATGGTTACTTTTTCGGGGGTAAGCAGTACGGTGTTGAGTACCTGTAATGCCTCGTTTTTAGCGCCCTGTGGCGTAATTTCGCCTTTAAGCGGCGCTCCTCCCTCAATTCTGAATGTTCCCATGAAGTAGTAAAAAATTTAAGATTTGCGGTTGTTATTCTGGTTATTGTTCCTGGGCCCGCCACGCTGCATTTTTTGTCGCGGGTTTATAATATTGCTGCCTGTGGCGTTGTGCGCCTTGTTGCTCATTTTTTTATTTACCTTCATCAGGTCTATAGTGGTAGAGAGCTCCTCGCCGGTACTTGTAAGGTTTATCCGCCCGCCCGAAAGTTCATACATGTGCTCAAAGATAACATCGTCTTTAACGGTATCTTTATTCCAGCTCAGGTACGATTTTTTCATGTGGTTTGCTATCACTATAATAAGTGCTTCCTTAAGCGGGCCATCTTCCCACTTATTAGCCACATCTATCATGTACTTAATATTATTTCCATAAAAGCGGTACCTGGGGAAGTTTTGGGGGTATTCCAGCCTGTCAGGCTTTTGCTCTAAAATTTCGCGGTTAGGCAGGGGGTAGGGTGAGTCTACATCTATGGTAAAATCAGACATTATAAACAGCTGGTCCCATAACTTGTGCTGAAAATCAGGCACGTCCCTAAGGTGTGGGTTCAGGCTTCCCATAACCGATATTATATACCGCGCCGCTTTATTGCGCTCAGCTCGGTCTGTAAGGGCAGCGGCCTGCTCTATTAGTTTTTGCAGGTGGCGGCCATATTCCGGTATTATAAGGTGGGGCCTTTCGGCGTTATATTCCAGGTTGCCTACTGCTTCTTCGTTATTTTGCATTGTTTTGGTTATAATGATATTATGCCTTCTATGGCAGCAAGTTCTTTATATTTTTGCACAATTTCCTGCGGCCCGGGCATTGTTACATTTATACTCACGCTGGTGTATTTGCCGGTTTTGCTCTGGGTTGTGTTAAGCACGGCTCCCATGCCGTTAAAAGCGTTTTCTACGGCCAGTACTTTATCGTTTTGTGTGGGTACAATAAATTTAAATAAATACTCCGCGGGCCAGTCTGCAGAGCCTGCAAGCTCTTCGGTAAGCCGCCTGTAAAATTCTTCGGTTTTATCTTCCATTAAGCATTAAAAAATTTATGGCAAATATACATTATTATGCCTTGTGGTATTACTAAGGTATATATTATAAATAACAAACGCAACCTTTTTAGCTGGGTTGCATCTTATAAAGTACTTTAAGTTATTATATGTTCTTATTTTGTTTAGGTTAAAAGCCATTTGCATATGCAGGTGGCTTTTTTGTTTTAGTTGATTGTTATTATTACAGTGGTTAAACTGGCAGCAGCCATGGCAAAATAAGAATATAAAATTACTTTGCCTAGTTTTTTGCGGTAGCCAAAAAGTTGTATTACGGCAAATAGAGATGTGCCGATAATCAGGTTTAAAAAAATCCAGAGCAATAATACTTTATTAAGCTGGATATTATGCACGTAAATAGCGCTAGTAATGGTTAGCGCTATTAAAACAATAAAGATTGGGAGCCATATAAAATACAGCCCTACCAGTACGTGGTATGCTAAATGTTTTAAATCTAAATCCCTCATTTTAGCTTTTCCGTTTAAGATTATCAACGCAAAAACCAAGCCGTTATTTTGTCAAATTTATGAGTATATAAATGTCTATGAATTCTTAACACAAACTAAATGTAAGAAATTTATAAATATTGAAATATCAGATAAAACTTGTTATTTTTATTTATTTTATAAATAATAACGCTATTGGGTCTTAAATTGTTGATAAATGTGTCAAAATATAAACGTAATTCGTAATAATTTATTTACCTTTACATGCTTGATTTTTTGCCCCCCAAAAAATTAAACGTAAAAAGTTTGAATAATTAATTTACTGTATGCACTATGAAGCTAAAAGATTTAAAGAACTGGCTCAATACGCTTTCTGATGAGGAACTGGAGAAAGAACTGCTGTATAACTCTATGGAATATGGCATTTCAGGCAAAGTAGAAGAAATTAACCATACTGACGACAATCTTTACTATGTAGGCGACCAGCCTGTGCTGCTGCATACTAAATATGACCTTGAAAAAAGGGGCTTTACGGCCAAGCAGATTGACGCGCTTGAAATAGAGATTCCGCAGGGCTGTTACTATATAGAGCTAAGTAACGAATACAGCATACTGGAGCGCTTTATCAGTTAAGATAACGCTAAAGAAAAAAATTGTTTTGCCATCTGTGGTGTTTATTGGTAACTTAGCACAAGTTAACAAACAACCTACAGATGGCAAAATCTATTTTAACAATTACACTCAACCCGACGGTAGACAAGAGCACCGTGGTAGAAAATATTAAACCTGAAAAGAAACTGCGCTGCGAGGCCCCTAAATATGAACCGGGAGGCGGCGGTATTAATGTATCGCGCGGGCTGGTACGGCTGGGGCTGGAATCTAAAGCGCTATTTACCTCAGGTGGGCGCACCGGCAAAATGCTGGAGGAACTGCTGGTGAAAGAAAAAGTAAACCCACTGCCTGCGGAAGTAGCCGCTGAAACCCGTGAAAATTTTATTGTGGTAGATACCAGCCATAACGAGCAATACCGATTTGGCATGCCCGGGGATGCCGTTACCCCTGAAGAAGCCGAAAATATTTTTAATACAATAAGCGGCCTTAACCCCTTTCCTGAGATTACGGTATTAAGCGGCAGCCTGCCGCCAGGTATAGATGGCTCATATATTAAAAAGCTTGTAAAATTATTAAAAGAAAAAGGTTCACTTGTGGTAGCCGATACATCGGGTGAGGCGCTTGCCGCCGTGCTTGGCGAAGGCGTATACCTGCTAAAGCCTAACCTGGGCGAGCTGGGCGAGCTTACAGGCAAAAAGGAACTTGACAATGAAGCCGCCGACGAAACCGCGAAACAACTAGTAGATCAAGGCAAAGCCGAAATTGTTGTGGTATCATTAGGCCCGCAGGGTGCTTATATGGTTAGCAAGGACGAATGCATACACGTGCCCGCGCCATCGGTTAAAAAACTAAGCACAGTGGGGGCAGGGGACAGTATGGTTGCCGGAATGGTAAGCGTACTGGCTAATGGCGGATCCCTTACCGAAATGGCCCGCATGGGGGTAGCCTGCGGTTCTGCGGCTACCATGGCTACCGGTACAGGGCTGTTTACCAAAGAAAATGCCGAAAGGTTGTACAAGTGGCTGTCGAGGGCATAAGCCGTAAGTTTTAAGTTGAAAGTCATAAAAGCGCGAAACAGGGCCTTATGACTTTCAACTTTACAAATTAAGACTAAATTACAGCCCTTTCGGCTCAAAAGTAAGCGCTACATAATACAGCCCGCCTATTGTAGGCCCCGCCGCATACTGGTAGTACTTATTGTTTAAAATATTACTGCCACCGATTTTTGCCGTTGCGAATAACGACGGAATCTTGATATTTACCTGTGCATCCATGGTAAAATAGGCCGGTACATCGCCGTTTGCAAGCGTGCTTTCCCAGTAAAAAGCATCCTGCCAGCGGCCCGTTACAGTAAAGCCTATGTTTTCAAATACCTTGCGGTTTCCTACTGTAAGGTTAGTTACCCACTTAGGCGTATTAAATGCCGTAACAAATATGTCCTGCCCTCCGTTTGAAACCAGCTCGTTATAGCTTACATTTAATCCGCCGGTATAATCTTCATAAAAATTATACTTGATGCCAAACGACGACCCAAAACTTTTATAGGTATTGCCCGCATTTGTAAACACCCGGTAGCGGTCCTGCTGGTTGCGGGTAAGCATCGCAAGCACACCGGCATCAGTGCCTACAGTTGCATTTTTAGGCACTGCTACTTCCACCTGCCCTAAAAAGCCGTTGTAAATATTATAGTACGCATCCCAGTCCAGCGAAATCCTGTTATTGTGTACGATGCTTTTGTAGCCTATTTCAAAAGAATTTATCTGCTCGGGCTTCATTTGCGGCAGGTTAGCCACCACCAGTACATTTCGGTTGGCCAGGGCGGCTTCGTTTTGCGTGGCACCGCCATCTACCGCCGCGTTTACCGCTGCCGTAAATTTATCTAACGAAGTCAGGGTATATGAATTTTCGAGGAAGCCAATGCCCTCATTAACCCGTGGCAGGCCGCCCACGCGGCGCACATTGCCGTTGTTTACAAACGAAAGCGCCTCAAATAGTGAAGGGAAACGGAACCCGTTCTGAAACGATGCCCTGAAGTTGTGGTTCTCCTTTGGCGAATATACAACGGCTACGCGGGGATTAAACTTGGTTTCAAATTCCGGGTTGCGGTCAGCACGTATGGAGGCGTTAAACTTTAGCCTGTCGTTAAAAAAACGCTTGGTAACCTGCACAAACGCGCCATATTTTTCATATTCCTGCTTTTTGCCAAAGGTACCGTCTGCCAGCGGCTGGTTGCGTTCGGCAACCGGGCGCGAAAAGTCGACAAAGTTATTGCCATCGGGCGTTACCAGGTACTGCCTGTAATCGGCGCCGGCCAAAAGGTCAAAAACCTTTACATATTTAGAAAGGTCATACTGCGTTTCTACATGGTACAAAGCTGATTTTTGCTTAAGCCATGCTCCTCCTGTGGCCGGTGCACCTGCAATGCCGGAGTTGGCATGGTCCCAGTTGTTAATACCTATGATGGTATTTTTAAGGGCGTTAAATTCTGGGGTACCGGGTTCTGCACGGCCGGCATCGGCTGCGGTGCGCGCGTCTGCAAAAGCCCGGGCCAGGGGGGCACCGCTGTTTATTTCGCTTTGCAACGCCGCCTGGAACGTGTTCCTCCACGTTGTGTTGCTGGCATGGGTAAGGTCAAGGTTGTCTGCTAACGGCTTCAGGTTGTAGGAGTTTCCGGTTTGTTCTATAGAGGTGTAAGCGCGTACGTAAAATTCTTCACCCTTAAGCTCTACCTTGTGGTTTTGCACGGTAGCGCCATCCAGCCGTATTTTATTACCCCGCTGGAAGGTGCCGTCCATTTCGCCATAGCGGTATACGTAGGATGCCTGCAGGTTGTCTTTAAGCTTGTAGTACAACCCCCCGTCAAGCTTGGCATTGGTTACCGTGGGGTCTACAAGGTCTTTTTCTAAATAGCCTGTGCGCGACACGTTAAAGGTATGCGGCTGCCCGTCTACCGTGGCGGTAACAGCCACACGGTTGTTGCGCTCATCACCATAGTTGTTCCACAGGTCGGCAGCGGGGTTGTTATCGCCGGAAAGTTCGATATAATCAGGGTTGCCGGTAACAAGGTTGTAAGGGTTTTGGTCAGTAAGGGTGTTTGATATCCAGTCGGTGCCCTTAAAATAAGAACCGTTTACCTTTACGGCAAGTTTGTTGTTAAAAGCATGTGCGTAACGCAATGCTGCTTCGGTAAACAGCGAAGCATCCTTATCATTGTCGTTAACGTGGTTTACGCCATTGCGCAGGTACACGCTAAGGCCCTGGTGCAAAAACGGGTCGCGTGTTTGCAGGCTTGCAAGCCCGTTTATGGCGTTCATGCCATACAGCGCAGAGGCGGCTCCCGGGGTAATTTCCATGCTTTGAATGTCAAGTTCAGTGGGGCCTATGGCGTTACCCAACGGCACGCCCAGGGTTGCCGCCTGCACGTCTACACCATCAACCAGCTGCATGAAGCGAAAGTTATTGGGCACGTTAAACCCGCGGGAATTAGGCACCTTCAGGGTAAGGCTGGAGGTAAGCAGCTGTACGCCCTTAACATTATCTAGAGCGTCATAAAAAGTAGGGGCGGGGTTATCTTTTATTGCTTTAATGTCAATTTTTTCTATCGATATGGGCGATTGCAGTATGCGTTCCTCTACCCGCGATGCCGAGACCACCACCTCATTAAGCAGTGTATTTTGTGTATCAAGTTCTATGGAAATTTTACTTTCGGGGGAGAGTACGCTTAGCTGGCGTGTTTCAAAGCCTACGCCTGAGAATACAAGGGTAATGGGAAAAGTAGCCTGGGTGCGCAGTGTAAAAATACCTTCGTTATTAGTGCTTGTTAGTGTGGCTGTATTTTTTATGGTTACGGTAATGCCGGGTATAGGTTGTTTTGTGTTGTCTGTTACGGTTCCTGTAATCTCAACCAAGTTGCCCTGTGCAATGGCGGCTAAGGGTAAAAGCAGCAGCGATACTAATAAAAGCACGCCGGTGTAAAGGTTCTTCATGGGATAGTGGTTTAAAATTTTTGCCAAATATAATAATTATATTGTTAGTCTATAGGATTAGTAGATTTATTGCAAATTTTTTCAATCATACCCTATGTGAAGATTGACCATTAAATTGCAAACGATATAGTGAACCTGCCCTTTTCGTCTTCCCGATGCTACAACATTGGTATGCTATTACTACATCACATTTTTATTAAAGTCGCTGTTTACAGGTATTTTTAAATTCTCCGCACCTATACATAAACTCACATGACATAAAATATATGGTATAAAATTTTACATTTGCTTAAATCATTATTAAAAATATGTCAAATTCTAAATTTTAGTATTGAATTTTTAAATATTCTTTCCAACATCTGTTATCCAAATTTCGTTATTAACCTATTTTATTTATGAAACATTTTTATGTATTAGCCTCGCTACTGGCATTTGGTTTAACCGCGCAGGGGCAAACACCTGTATCCGTAGGCTCGGGAAGTTACGCATCTGCACCACCGGACTCTGAGAACGTAGACTGGAACAGTGATGGGGTGGGCGACATTTTCCCTTTTATTTTTGACAATCCCATCTATGTACAGGAAGGCGAAACAAGGCCCATACCTACAAATGACTGGTGGACCGATCTGCTGGTGAGCAAGTACAGCGGCCTGTTGTGGAGCTACCCCATGATGGTAGATACCGAAAACTATGGCGCTAAAGTATTTTTCCCTAATAGTTTTGTGCCCGACGGCAGCAATGTTGCCTATGGCGGCGGTGTGATGATTAAGGCTAACGGCTACAATCCGGTGAAATCTGTTGCCAAAGACTGGAACGACTGGGGCGTGGTAGTGGGTATGCCTGATGCCACGGGAGAAAAAAATATGGATATTACGCTGGTGCACGGTGTACCGTTTACCTGGTTTGAAACCCAGGGTATAAGCCCAAAACTATCTTTTGATAACGGCGCTACATTTGTATATGCCGATGGCAGCCCGGCTACATTCCCTATAACGCAATCGTTTGTAATACAAACTGATGGAAGGCATTTTGGCGTGCACCTTGCACCGGGCGCGTCTCTTAACCTTGAGGGGCAGCAGTACCTTACCATAGATTTGCAGTCGGTACAGCCTATTACTAAAGTGAAGCTGAACTGGGAAGCCGCATATGCCTCGGGCTATGCGCTACAGGTAAGCGACAACGGCACCACCTGGAATACCGTATTTACCGAGACTAACGGTAACGGCGGCATTGATGATATACCACTTACCACATCCGGCCGTTATGTAAAAATACTACTGAACCAGGAAGGCACGCAGTGGTCATACTCATTATATGAAATGGAGGTATTTAACGGTACTACCCTGCTTTCGCAGGGTAAACCGGTAGAGGTTTCATCTACCCAGGCAGCCTTTGTGAAAGAAAACGTGAATGATGGCAACACAGGTACCCGCTGGGCCGCCGATGGCAATATGGAAACAGCTGTAGTAATGACTATGCCCACTGCCAACAGTTATTTTGTAATGTCTGCGCTGCCTAATGCCGCCGCGCTTACCACCTATGAGCAATATGCTTTTAATAAAGTTACCGATACTGATGTTACTTACGATTACCAGGCGGCTAACGGCAAAGTAGTTGTTAACTGGAACCTTACTACCAGTAACCTGAAAGGCCTGGCAGCCGGCAGTACCATACAGGGTTTTTTACCGCATTTGTATGCCAATGCAGAGAACAACATAAACTTTACAGCTAATAATTATGTTACCGCAAGGGGCCAGCTAAAAACGGCTGTTGGCAACTCGTATACCTTCTCATACAAATTTGGCGGTGTGCTGCCGTCGTTTAATTCGCCGTACAGCAATAGCGCTGACGCGCATCCGTATGATGCCGACGTAATGTTTAACCTGCTTACCACGGCCTCTGCCCAGCAAAACTATGGCGGCGATACCTACTGGGGTGGAAAAGACCTTGTAAACTTTGCCAAATATACCCTGATGGCAAAAGAAATGGGCCACCAGGCCTATCCGGCGCTAAAAGAAAAAACACGTAACGCCCTTGCAAACTGGCTTACCTATACGCCGGGCGAAGACGAAAAATTCTTTGCACGTTATGACCGCTGGAAAGCCATTGTAGGCTTTAACGAGTCGTTTGGCTCTGCGGCGTTTACCGATAATCATTTCCACTACGGCTATTTAATACAGGCCTGCGCCATGTATGCCATGGTAGACCATGACTTCCTTGTGCAATATGGCGACATGATAAAACTGGTAGCACGCCAGTATGCCAACTGGATAAAAGACGACACCTTCCTGCCTTACATGCGTACGTTTGACCCCTGGATAGGGCACAGCTATGCCGGCGGCACCAGCTCAGGCAACGGTAACAACCAGGAGTCAACCTCTGAGGCAATGCAATCGTGGACAGGGCTTTTCCTTTTAGGCGATGTGCTGGGCGACCAGGAAATACTTGATGCAGCGGCGTTTGGTTATATGAGCGAGAGCTATGCCACGCTTGAATACTGGTTTGACTGGAGGAATGTAAACCTGCCGCCTGCCTACCCGCACAATATGGTAGGTATACTTAGTAACCAGGGCTTTGCTTATGGTACTTACTTTAGCGCTAACCCATTGCACATACACGGTATACAGTACCTGCCTGTAAACCCCGGCTTTAAATACCTTGCCAGGGATACTGACTGGGCACTGGGCGAATATACTGATATGATGGAAGAAACGCAGGCTACGGAGGGCTTTACTACCGAGACGCAGTTTGGCGACGACTGGGCACACGTAGCGCTGGGCTTCAGGCTGCTGTTTGACCCTGAATATGTTTCGGCCTATCTTGAACAGAATATGACGCTTCCTGCAAACGATCCTAACTATATTATGGATTATAACGTGGCAGGTATGACGTATTACTACACCCATGCAATACAAAACCTTGGCGATTTTTCAAACACGTATTATACTGACTTCCCATCGAGCAGCGTATTTGAAGAAAACGGAACCTTTAGCCACGCTGTAGCCTATAATTCTACCGCCGCCGCTAAAACCTGTACCATATATAACGCAGATGGTACTGTATATGCAACCTTCCCTGTACCGGCGTATACGCTGGTAACTTATCCGCAACTGCCTACCGAAGGCCAGGTGCCGCAAGAATGCTACAACCTGCTACCGGTAGCTTCAACCGCTTCAACGGGCAATGCCATGCAGGCGATAGACGGTAACCCGGGCTCACGCTGGGAAAGTGCCTTTGCCGACCCGCAGTGGATACAGGTAGATATGGGAGAAGTTTCTACCGTAAGCAGGATAACCATAAGCTGGGAGGCTGCCAATGCTAAAGATTATACGCTTAAAGGCTCTATTGACGGAACAGAATGGGTTACCATAGGCACCTACACCAATATGGCCGAGGGCAACCGGGTTGACCTGATAGAAAACGTTAATGCCAACTACCGCTACCTGCGTATTGATGGTACCGCGCGTAACCTTGTATACGGCTATTCGATATTTGAAATACAGGTTTGTGGCGCTACCGCACTGGGTGTAACCGCGCCGGCAGCACTGAAAAATATTTCGGTATATCCTAACCCGGCACATGGGTATGTGAACATAAAAACTATTGAAGATACTGAGGCTACGCTATACAACATCAACGGGGCGCAGGTACTTAAGCAAACGCTGCGTGCGGGTGAAACTACCTTAAAACTTAACAGCCTGCAGTCTGGCCTGTACCTGCTGAAAGTGGGCGACCAGGTAACCAAGCTGCTGATACAATAAACTGATTTTTTAAATTTCAGATGTGTGAGGTGAAACCCCGTAGGATACGTCCTGCGGGGTTTTTATTTTACAACCGCCATAACCGTATTTGGGGTGTAGTGTATAAATACTGATTATAACCTAAACGTAAACCCGTCTGATACTTTGATCTTATATTTTTCTTCGTCAAATTTATACAGGAACGAGCCTTTGCGCGATGATTTCATATCCTTCTCTTCGGTTTTTTGCAAAATGTCAAGCCCGTTTATTTTATTTATAAAATTACGTTTGTCAAGTTGCTCCCCTAATATGGCTTCATATAATACCTGCAGCTGTTTCATTGTAAACTTTTCCGGCAGTAGCTCAAAGCCTATTGGCTTTGTAGAGGCCCGGTAACGCAGGCGGCTCATGGCATTTGCCACCATCAGGTTGTGGTCAAAAATCAGGTCGGGAAATTCGTTAATGTCAAACCATTGGGCTGAATAGTTCTCATTAATCTCGGTAGTATGCTCGGTAATATTAATAAGCGCATAGTACGATACCGAAACAGTGCGGTCTACAGGGTCCCTGTCGGGCGCGCTATACGAGCGCAGCTGCTCCATATATACATTATTAAGGCCGGTAAGGTGGTGCAGTACGCGTGTGGCGGCGGTATCAAGGTTTTCGTCGGGGCGCAAAAAGCCCCCCATTAGAGACCATTTGCCTCTTTCAGGTTCAAAATCCCTTTTTATGAGCAATATTTTTAGCTGCCTTTTATCAAAACCGAATATAATACAGTCTACCGCAAGCAGCACTTTTTGTTGGTCGTTGTAACTTTCCATTCTCCTATAATTGTTTGCAAGGTACTATGAACCGCGTTAACCTACAAGATTTTTAAAAAAATCCTAATAATATATTATTCACTACAGGCAACGTTATCGTATTGCCGTCTTAATAGTTTATTTATGTTAAAATTTAATTTTCTCAAATTTATTTTGCAATTTTAAGAAATCTTTATTTAAATTCGTAAGTGTTAAAAATACATTTATTAAACAAACTAAATTTTTTAGTACCGTTTGCGGCGGGTATGTGAGAGCCCGCCGCCGGTATTAATTATTCCCAAACTCATTATGTTAAAAATTAATACACTTTCTACCGCAATGCTGCTTATTGCAGGATCGTTTTTTCCTTTAACTGCCGCCGCTCAGCAAAAATCTACGGTTACAGTAACTGCTAAGGCCGATGCCCCGGTTATAAGCAAACATATTTATGGCCATTTTGCAGAACACCTGGGCCGGTGTATTTACGACGGTTTTTATGTGGGCGAAAACAGCAAAATACCAAATACCAAAGGGGTGCGAAATGATATTATCACAGCGTTGAAAGACCTGGGCATACCTAACCTGCGCTGGCCGGGGGGCTGCTTTGCCGATACCTACCACTGGAAAGACGGCATAGGCCCTAAAAAAGACAGGCCTACCATAGTAAACCAATGGTGGGGCGGGGTTACCGAAGACAACAGTTTTGGCACGCACGATTTCCTTGACCTGTGCGAAGTGCTTGATACAGAGCCATACCTTGCCGCAAATGTGGGCAGCGGTACCGTACAGGAATTTACCGACTGGATACAGTATGTAAACCACGGCGGCAAAAGCCCCATGAGCGACCTGCGGAAAAAGAACAACCGCGATACACCCTGGGGCGTAAAATTTTGGGGTGTGGGCAACGAGGCCTGGGGCTGCGGCGGCAATATGACTGCTGAATATTATGCCAACCTCTATAAGCAATATGCTACCTTTATGGCCGACTGGTCTAATAAAAAAGAAATGTTCCGTATCGCATCCGGTGCTAACGGGGGCGATTATAACTGGACAGAAGTACTGATGCGCGACATACCTAAAAACCTTATCGACGGGGTGGCGCTGCACTCATATTCTGTTATCGATTGGAACGACAAAGGCTCATCGGTAAAATTTGATGAAAAGCAGTACTTTGAAACCATGAAGGCCGCCCTGAAAATGGAGGAACTGGTTACTAAGCATACCGCAATAATGGATAAATATGACCCTGCTAAAAAAGTAGCCCTTATAGTAGACGAGTGGGGCGGGTGGTATGATGTGGAGGAAGGCACCAATCCGGGCTTCTTGTACCAGCAAAACACCATGCGCGATGCCATGATAGCCGGCACCACACTAAATATTTTTAACAACCACAGCGAGCGCGTGCGTATGGCAAACCTTGCACAAACGGTAAACGTGCTGCAGGCGGTAATACTTACCGAAGGCGATAAAATGCTGCTAACGCCCACCTACCATGTAATGAAGCTGTATAAGGTGCACCACGATGCAAAGCTGCTTCCGGTGGCGGTAACCTCGCCGGATTATAAATTTGGCAACGAAACGGTTCCGGCGGTATCAGTATCGGCATCGCAAAAAGAGGGTAAAACGCACATCTCTATGGTTAACATCCACGCTACAGAAAAAATTTCGACCGAAATAAAGCTGGATGGGATAGATGCTAAGGACTTTTCGGCTAAAATTATTTCAAGCGGAAGGCTACAGGACCACAACACCTTTGCACAACCCAATGCCATAACGCCAAAAGACTTTAAAGATTTTAAATATAAAAAAGGCGTTCTTACGGTAACTTTACCACCATTCTCGGTTGTTGTATTTGAAAGCAGGTAGACAGCCGTATGAGTGTACCGGAAATTTAAGTGGTGTGCCGTCGTTTAAGATAAGTAACCCAATAGCTCAAGATAACAAAAAACCAAATGAAAACAAACTTTTTAAAGAACACGGCGTTTATGGCCATTGCCATGGCAGGGGCGCTGTGTTCGGCACAGCAAAAAAACAATTATGTGCTCGATTTTAAAGACACAGGCGTAAAGATTCAGCCCACCATGTACGGTATCTTTTTTGAGGATATTAACCTGGGTGCCGATGGCGGCCTGTATGCCGAAATGGTAAAGAACCGCTCGTTTGAATTTGATTTGCCTTTAATGGGGTGGACGCAGCCCAACAGCGACAAGCTTTCGCTAAATAATAAATCGGGCTACGCCAGTATTGTTAACGGAAAAAAATCGGGTAATAAAAATTATGCCCGTATAGATATTAAAGACGATAATGGATATAGTCTTATAAATGAGGGCTTCCGTGGCATGGGTATTAAAGAGGGTGATGCCTACAATGTTTCAATACTGGCTGCGAACCAGGAAGGGAACATCAGCAAGATTAACTTCCAGTTTATTGATGAGGCCGGTGCTGTAGTGGCATCATCATCGGTGGCGCCATCGTCAAAAGAATGGAAAAAATATACCACCCAGATGACTGCCAGTAAAACAGTAGCTAAAGGCAAGCTGAAAGTAACCTTTACCGGTACAGGCAGCATTGATGTAGATATAATTTCGATATTCCCGCAGGATACCTGGAACAACAGGCCGAACGGGCTTCGTAAGGATTTGGTACAAAAACTATACGACCTTAACCCGGGCTTCCTTCGTTTCCCCGGCGGATGTATTGTAGAAGGCCGCGTGCTGGAGCAGCGCTACCAGTGGAAAAAAACTGTAGGTAACGTAGACGACCGCGAAACAATGATTAACCGTTGGAATACCGAGTTTGACCACAGGCTTACACCGGATTACTTCCAGTCGTTCGGCTTGGGCTTTTATGAATATTTCCAGCTGGCTGAAGATATTGGCGCAGAGCCATTGCCCATACTAAGCTGTGGTATTGCCTGCCAGTTTAACACCGGAGAGCTTGTGCCACTTGCGGAGCTTGACCCGTATGTGCAGGACGCGCTTGACCTTATTGAGTTTGCAAACGGTTCTGCCTCGACCAAATGGGGTAAGCTGCGCACCGATATGGGCCACCCAAAACCGTTTAACCTTAAGCTTATAGGTGTGGGCAACGAGCAGTGGGGCCCTGATTATATATCCCGCTATAAAGTATTTGAAAAAGCCATCCACGGCAAGTACCCTACAATTAAGATAGTATCAGGAAGCGGCCCGATGCCGGAGGGCGAATTTTTTGACTACGGCTGGAAGCAGCTTAAAGAGTTAAAAGCGGATATTGTGGATGAGCACTACTACAACAACCCCGAATGGTTTACCAGCAACGTTACCCGTTATGACAACTACGACCGTAAAGGCCCGAAAGTTTTTGCCGGTGAATATGCCGCACAAAGCGTTGCTACGGTAAGCCCGGAAAATAAGAACAACTGGAACTGCGCCCTTTCGGAAGCCGCCTTTATGACCGGCCTTGAGCGCAATGCCGATGTGGTAAACATGACCAGCTACGCGCCGCTCTTTGCCCATGCCGAGGGCTGGCAGTGGACGCCGGACCTTATCTGGTTCAATAACCTGGAGAGCTATGCCACGCCAAATTATTATGTGCAGAAACTATATGGTACTAACGCGGGGACAAACCTTATCTCTATAACTGCTGACGGCAAACCCGTTACCGGCCAAAACGGAATGTTTTCAAGCGCGGTGGTAGATAAGGCAAACAATGAGGTGATTATAAAAATTGTAAATACATCGGGCAACGCGCAGAAAGCAGGTATAAAACTTAAAGGCGGCAAGATTGCAGCAACGGGTAAAATGATTGTTTTAAAGAACAGTAACCTTAATGCCGAAAACAGTTTTACACAGGAAACGGTAACCCCTGTAGAAAATACCATTAAAACAGGTAAAAGTAGTATCGATACCGAAATACCGGCGTATGCCTTTGCCGTAATTAAAGTTAAAATTTCCTAAACATCACAAGTGTAAATTTTACATTTATTAAAAATGAAATACTATATTTGTAAAAAATAAGGATACACAATTTTTAAGCGGATATGAAAAAATACGTAATAGGATTAGATTATGGTACTGACTCCGTTAGGGCGGTACTTATAGATACAGATAATGGGGCAGAGCTGGCATCTGACGTGCACATGTATGCCCGCTGGAAAAAGGGAATGTACTGCGACCCGCAGGCAAACCGTTTCCGCCAGCACCCGCTGGACCATATTGAAGGATTAGAAAAGACCATAAAATCAGTAGTCGCTACCAGCGGGGTAAACCCTGAAAGTGTGGTGGGTATTTGTATAGATACTACAGGTTCGTCGCCCGTGCCTGTAGCTCAGGACGGTACGCCGCTGGCATTGGTACCGGGTTTTGAAGAGAACCCTAATGCCATGATGGTATTGTGGAAAGACCATACCTCTATAAAAGAGGCTGGCGAAATAAACCACCTTGCTGCAACCTGGGGCGGGGAGGACTTTACAAAATTTGAAGGCGGTATCTATTCTTCTGAATGGTTCTGGGCTAAGATATTGCACATCGTGCGTGAGGATGAAGCCGTTAAAAACGCGGCCCATACCTGGATGGAGCACTGCGATATTATGACCTACCTGATTGCCGACCAAAAAGACCTTAAAAGCTTTAAGCGCAGCCGCTGCGCCGCCGGGCATAAAGCCATGTGGCACGAAAGCTGGAACGGGCTTCCGCCGGAAGAGTTCCTTTCGCAACTGCACCCGTACCTGGCTTCGTTACGAAATAATCTTTACGACGAAACCTTTACCAGCGATGTGGTTGCCGGTAACCTTAACGCCGAATGGGCTGCAAAGCTGGGCCTTACCACAAGCACAGTAATTGCGGTGGGCACGTTTGACGCGCACAGTGGGGCAGTAGGGGCGAAGGTAGATGAGAACGTGCTGGTACGCATTATGGGCACATCAACCTGCGATATTATGATATCCCCGGCTGAAGTTATCGGTACCAATACCGTAAAAGGTATTTGCGGCCAGGTAGACGGTTCGGTTATACCGGGCCTTATCGGCCTTGAGGCGGGGCAGTCGGCCTTTGGCGACGTGCTGGCCTGGTTCAAGGGCATCCTTTCATGGCCTATTGATAACCTTGTAATGACATCATACATCCTTACGCCGGAACAAAAAACAAAACTTGCCGATGAGGTAGATGCTAATTTTATACGCACACTTACCCAGCAGGCCGAGAACATTCCGCTTTCTGAGGCGTTACCAATAGCATTAGACTGGGTTAACGGCCGCCGTACCCCGGATGCCAACCAGGAGCTTAAGGCTGCCATGAGCGGATTATCGTTAGGTACCAAGGCGCCGCACATCTTTAAGGCGCTTGTAAACGCCATCTGCTTTGGCTCTAAGCTCATTGTAGACCGTTTTGAGAGCGAGGGCGTAAAAATCAACGCGGTAATAGGCATTGGGGGAGTGGCACGCAAGTCGCCTTTCATCATGCAAACGCTTGCCAATGTGCTTAACATGCCTATTAAAGTTGCCGAAAGCGACCAGGCTCCTGCACTGGGCGCGGCGATATACGCAGCTGTAGCAGCCGGTGTATATGGCGATGTGATAGAAGCCAGCAAGAAAATGGGTTCTGACTTTGAGGCGGAGTATTTCCCGCAGGCTGATACAATCGAGAAATATGAAGAGCTTATGCAGTCGTACAGGCAGCTGGGTGATTTTGTTGAAAACTCTATAAAGCAGAAAAATTATGAGCTTATATAAAAGCCTGAAAGAGGAGTGTTATGAGGCTAATATGCAGCTTGATGCCCTTAAACTGGTTATCTATACCTTTGGTAATGTAAGCGCTGTAGACCGCGCGCGCGGGATATTTGCCATTAAGCCCAGCGGTGTTCCGTATGAAGTTTTAAAACCTGAGGATATTGTTATCCTTGATTATGATAATAACATTGTAGAGGGTACCATGCGCCCTTCTTCTGACACTAAAACGCATGCCTACCTGTACAAGCACTGGGAAAAAATAGGCGGTATTGCGCATACGCATGCTACTTATTCGGTTGCATGGGCGCAGTCGCAAATGGATATCCCAATCCTGGGGACTACCCATGCCGACCACCTGACCGCCGATATTCCGTGCGCACCGCCTATGGCCGATGCGCTTATAGCGGGTAATTATGAGCACAATACAGGCATCCAGATTTTAGACTGCTTTAAGGATAAAGGCATATCTTACGAAGAGGTAGAAATGGTACTTTTAGGCAACCACGGGCCGTTTACCTGGGGCAAAAACGCGGCTAAGGCCGTATACAACAGTAAGGTGCTTGAGGCGGTTGCCGAGATGGCCTACCTTACACGCCAGATAAACCCTGGTGCGCCGCGCATGAAGGATTCACTAATACAAAAACATTATGACCGTAAGCATGGAAAAGATGCATATTACGGCCAAAGTTAGTATATTTATTTTACCGGAGTTGCCCGGAAGCTTCACGGGTTTTTAGGCAATGAAGTTAAAGTAACGCTATAATCAAACAAACAAACTCATGAAAAATGTAAAAATTGCTCTTTGCACGCTGCTTTTTGCAGGATTGCTGTTTAGCTGCAAAGAGGAAAAAAAAGAGGAAGCAATGACTGAACAAACAGCCGCCGCCGCTAAAAGCGCGATAGAAAAATCGGATTATGCCACTACTGCCGAGGGCGTAAAGATTGAAAAGTATACCCTTACCAATGCCAACGGCATGAAGATGGAAGTTATTACCATGGGTGGGGATATTATTTCGCTTACCGCGCCCGATAAGGACGGTAAATTTGAAGATGTAGTGTTAGGCTACACCACCCCTGAGATTTATGAAAGGAACCCGTATTTTTTTGGCGCTATTATAGGACGCTACGGCAACCGTATTGCTAAAGGTAAATTTAGCCTTGACGGGAAAGAGTACCATCTACCGGTAAATGACGGGCCTAACTCGCTGCACGGCGGTAAAGGCTTTGATAAAAAGGTATGGACAGCCGAACCTGTTGAAGGGGCCGAGCCATCAATAAAGCTTAGCTACACTTCTAAAGATGGCGAAGAAGGCTACCCGGGCAACCTAAAGGTTGTTGTTACCTATACGCTGACTAACGACAACGCCCTTGAAATAAAATATGAGGCCGAAACCGATAAGAAGACTGTAGTAAACCTTACACAGCACAGCTACTTTAACCTAAGCGGCGAGTTTAAAACGATACTTGACCATGAGGTGGAAATTAAGGCGGATAAATTCCTTCCGGTAGATGCCACGCTGATACCTACAGGCGAACTGAAAGCCGTAGCAGGCACGCCATTTGACTTTACAACGCCGAAGGAAGTAGGCAAAGATATTAATTCGACTGACGACCAAATTAAAAAAGGCGGCGGATTTGACCATTGCTGGGTGTTTACCGATAGCAGCAACACGGTAAAAGAAGTTGCCAGTGTGTATCACAAGGCGTCGGGCAGGTTTATGCAGGTATATACTGACCAGCCGGCAATACAGTTTTACAGCGGTAACTTCCTTGATGGCAGGAACGCTTCTAAAACGGGCGGGAACTATGAAAAACGCAGCGGCCTGTGCCTTGAAACACAGCACTACCCCGATGCGCCTAACCAGCCTAAGTTCCCTACCACCACGCTTAGCCCCGGTGAAAAATACAACACCACCACTATTTACAAATTCTCGGCTAAATAAGCCACAATAATAATTGTTAGGTTAGTTACATAAGTTTGGGTTACTTATTTGCTAATGTTGACCGGTCTCTGGCAGGAGACCGGTTTTTTATTTATAAAATATTCACTTTATAAACCTGCTTTTATTCTTGAGCCACCAGTCTGCTTTAGACTCCTTAGCTAAATCATCAATATCATTTTCTTTAGCCTGTCTTTTTGCGGTAATTTCCCTGAACTTTAAATAATCTAAAATCCTTTGCAGCCCGCTAATATCTCTGTCAGCAGACAACCGGATAAGGATTTCGCTATTTGTTCTTTCAACTTGCATATTTCAATGTAAGTCAGG
Source organism: Flavobacterium sp. RHBU_24 (assembly GCF_046613695.1). Lineage (NCBI taxonomy): Bacteria > Pseudomonadati > Bacteroidota > Flavobacteriia > Flavobacteriales > Flavobacteriaceae > Flavobacterium > Flavobacterium sp. RHBU_24. The sequence continues at coordinate 62,603 of NZ_JBKJHD010000007.1, forward strand.
TCGTATTTACAGTTTTTTAGCGGTTGTAAAATTTTTATTTTCCTTATTGTAAAATTCAAGTTCGTTATCAGAATTAAGGATAAAATATTCACCATTAGAGCCACCATTTTTATAGTCATATCTTATACCGTTGTCAACAGTTTTTTCTGTAAGTTCCTCATCGTTTTGTTGACCATCTTTAAATAACGTTTTTAGAAACGTCTTTTTATTTTTTTTATAGATTACGTATTTATCGAATGTATATTCATCTTCATCCCATTTCCCAACAATTTCTCCGTCCACGCTATCCGCATTTTTTTTTGCATTTAAATCCTGTTCGGATGTAGAACCTAAAATATCGATTTCCAATTCTGGATCAAAATGACTTGTTGCCCATGAAGCAACGGCATGGACATCTTTAATAACGTAAGAAATATAAAATCGTCTTTGTTTGGGTTTTGAATTAAATAATTCTTCCGCAAGTGTAGCAATTTGTCCTTCAGTTAGCTTCTGATTTAATTCAACAGTAAGTTGATTTTTCTCAATTGTTTCATCACTCTCATCTTCAACTATTTTATATGAAAAATTATCAGGCAGAGGTTCTTTCTTGTATTTCCCTATTGTATCGCTTCCACAAGAAGTTAAAATAAGGCATATTAAAAGGCTAATTGCAAATGATTTCATAGTTTATTGGTTTGTTATGGTTACAAATTAAATTTGATATATAGGTATATTAACAGGACTCACAACTGCCTACTTCCTCCCCGTAGGGCTCACAATCGCCACATCCTGAAAGGCAATGGCGCCACGCACCACGCCGGTTATTACGCTGCGCAGGGCATCAATAATTTGTATCTTGAGTTCTTTTTTGTTGTAGATAAGGCTTACCTCGCGGGATGGTTGTGGATTGGCGAAGAAGCGCAGTTTTTCGGTGGCTTTTGCATTCAGGTCCAGCGTGTGCAGGTAGGGCAGGAGCGTCATGCCCAGGCCTTCGTCGGCCAGGCGTATCATGGTTTCAAAGCTGCCGCTCTCAATCTGGAAATGGTTTTCATTTGGTAAATTACTGGCCCGGCAAATGTTAAGCACATTGTTGCGGAAACAGTGCCCGTCCTGCAACAGTAGTATGTTGTTAAGGTTGGCCTCAAGGTCTTCTACCTCAAAGTTTTTCTTGGCGTAGGCAGGGTTGTTTTCGGGTACGTAAGCCACAAAAGGCTCGTAGTAGAGCACCACTTCCTTAATGGTTTCCTCGTCGAGCGGGGTGGCGGCAATAGCGGCATCCAGCTGGTCGTTTTTCAGCATTTTTATAATTTCCTCGGTGTTGCGTTCCTCGATGATGAGGTTTACCTTGGGGTATTTTTTTATAAAATTTGCCATAAACATGGGCAGCAGCGTGGGCATAACCGTTGGGATAATCCCCACCCGGAAATCGCCTCCTATGTAGCCTTTTTGCTGGTCTACAATATCTTTAATCCGGCCGCTTTCGTTAACAATGTTCTTGGCCTGGTTTACTATTTTTTCACCTACATCGGTAAGCTGTATGGGTTTCTTGCTGCGGTCAAATATTTGTATGCCCAGTTCTTCCTCCAGCTTTTGTATCTGCATGCTCAGGGTAGGCTGTGTAACAAAGCATTTTTCGGCAGCAAGGGTAAAATTTTTGTGTTCAGCTACGGCAAGTACATACTGAAGTTGTGTAATGGTCATGGTGCGGAGTATAGATATTTATGATAAAATTATAAAAACTATTGATATTTCCTATATATATTATGGCTAAATTTACATAACTTTATATAGCTAAAAACTTACAATACATAAAACCATTACTATGGCTACAAAAACAAAGGCAACCAATATTTTAGGGCTTCCGGTAGAGGAAGCGGTAATGATTGCGGCAGAACTGAACATACTGCTTTCGAACTTCCAGGTATACTATCAAAACCTGCGCGGCCTGCACTGGAACATCCGCGGCAAGCGTTTCTTTCAGCTGCATGTAAAATTTGAGGAACTGTATAACGATGCCCAGCTTAAGATAGACATGGTTGCGGAGCGGGTGCTGACACTTGGCGGAACACCACTGCACACCTTTGAAGATTATATTGCAAACAATAAACTGAAAGTGGGCAAAGACATAAGCAAGGATACCGAAGCGGTGGGCCTTATTATGGACTCCCTGGCCGACCTGCTTAAAATAGAGCGCGTGATACTGGAAGAGTCGGACAGGATAAACGACGAGGGCACTAACAGCATGATGAGCGACTTTATTAAGGAGCAGGAAAAAACCATGTGGATGATGAAAGCCTGGAGCGAGGAAGAGATTTAAATAAGTCGAAAGTCATAAAGCCACAAGTCAAAAGAATGCATGGCCAATTTGTTACTTCGATTATATGATTTTGAAGAAACAGTATGAAAAGGCATTTGTGAAAATTGGTGTAATTCGCGGCAAAAAATAATTTTGCACCCGTATCTTTACAAAACATTATCAACCCGCGCCTTGCGCCCCAAAATTTGATTAAAATGAGCCACGACGATTTTTACTTACAGATACTAGAAAACAACAAGGAGTGGAGCAGGAGCAAACTCGAAGCCGACCCCCAGTTTTTTGAACGCCTTGCAAAAGGGCAGGAGCCGCCATTACTTTGGATAGGTTGCTCTGACAGCCGCGTACCTGCAAATGAAGTAATAGGCGCGCTACCGGGTGAGGTTTTTGTGCACCGCAATATTGCCAATATGGTAATACACAGCGATATAAACATGCTTAGCGTGTTAGACTATGCTGTTAACGTGCTTAAGGTAAAACATGTAATTGTGTGCGGGCACTACGGCTGCGGCGGCGTTAAGGCTGCCATGGGCAACCAGAGCATAGGTATTATTGATAACTGGATACGCCATATTAAAGACGTATACAGGCACAACCATGCCGAACTGGATGCCATTGCCGATGAGCACGAACGCTTTGATGCCTTTGTAGAAATAAATGTAAAAGAGCAGGTTTTTGACCTTGCCAAAACCAGCATTGTGCAAAATGCCTGGAAGAACGGCCAAAACCTTGCACTGCACGGCTGGGTATACGGCCTTGACACCGGTATTGTAAAAGACCTTGATGTAAACTTTAAAGACAATGCCGACCTGGATAAGGTTGACCGCCTGAAGTTTTAAAAATCTTTAGAAAGATGTATATGCCCCTTGCTGTTGTAAGGGGTTTTTTATTTGCATCGGGTTATGACCAGCTATCGGCCAAACCATATTTCTATATACCCAGGGCTAACATTCGCGTCTGAGTATTGTTTTACTGGTACTTGGTTCACTGAAGAATTATATTTAACTACTTCACCTAATTGTTGAGCCTGCACTTTATCTTCCGCGTAAAAATATCGTATCTCTAGTCCATCAGGGCGTCCATTATCAGAGATTACTTTGCTTCCTAAAACTTTGAACCCGGCATTTAGCAACTCATTTTCACAACGGTTAAATGACTTTTTCTTATCCTGATTTCCTGCTAAAATGTAAATCCTGCTATTGGAAACAATTGGCGTTGTAAAGTCTGTGGCCTTTACTTGAGGGACAATTTTAGTTGTGTCATTATCTATACTCATAGTATATCTTTTAACCCCGTCTTTAACACTTTCGTCTTTAATTAAATTAGTCTCTGTTAAAAGCTTTAAAGCGTCAATCCTATCATCAGAAGATGATGATTCTAATACTTTTAATACCAAATCAGAATTAAACTTTTGCTCTGCAAGCTCAAGTTGTGACTGGCTCGTCAAATAGCCGCTGACTATCCCGCCAATTATTGTGAACAATGCTGCAGTTACTGTTAATCCGCCGGCAATTAATGCGGTTCTAACTTTTTCGGTCATGATATTAGTTTTAAGGGTTGTGTTAAAAGTAATATATTAATGGTGTTATAAAAATACCTAATAGAGTGTATTTTACAGTAAGTTATTAATAATGAGTTTTATACCTTGAAATAAGGCGATAACAACCATCAACCACCAAACCATCACCCATTATCCTCCTTGTCTAAATTCTCGTTCAGCACGCTGGGCAGCAGTTGCGGAATAAATTTAATAAGCAGTGGTAAGAGCAGGCTGCCGCCGGGCAGTAAAAATATGGTAAGCGAGGGTACCGTCTTGCAGATTTCCAGCAGCTGCTTTTTTATCTTTTTTTTCTCCTTGGCGTTAAGGCTGCGGTGGGTAGAGTGGGTAAGCAGTACTACGAGTTCGCCGTTGTTACTTAGTTCCTTAACCAGGCGGTTCTTGTTGCGGATAATCAATTGGCTTACGCTTTGCGCCGCATGGTCATAAAAATGCTTTACCGGGTTGCTGTAGTTAAAAAACGGGATGTGCTTACGGTTCAGCTTTATAAACACGTCGTAGCTGGCAATGCTTTCGGCGGGGGCATCGTCGCGCAGGCCCAGGCGCTCGTTAAGGCGGTACATAAAGTCAATTTCGCTTTGGTGCGCACGGCCGTCGCTCCATATTGCCATGGCAGCCATATCGAGTAAATAGTTCTTCTCTGATTTTGACTCAAAATAGTCAAACCCGGCGTTTTCAAGGCTGCCAGTACTAACGGCGCTCAGCTTGGTGTAGCGCACACTGGCTTCAAACAGGCGGATGAGCAGGTCGTCGTACTGCGTTTTTTCTTCCTTGCTGTTCAAAGCCAGTGTAACTATGGTAACTACTGCTTCCTCCAGCTTTTTAATGTATTTCTGTGGCTTTTCAAGGTCCAGGAGGTATTGGCGAAACGCCAGCACATCCATAAAAAGCAGGGCATTGGTAAGTATGTGGCTAAAGCTGCGGCTGATAATGTTATCGTTGGTACGTATGCGCACATCCAGCAGGTTCTCAAGCTCATGGCTTTGTGGTGATGAGGGCAGTACCTTTTTAAGCAGCGCAAAGCTTTCGGGCTGCATCTGCTTATAAAACGGAATGGCGCGTTTTATAAAATCGTCCGTGTCAGATTCTTTTGTAATAAGCCGGTATACATCAAAGAGGATGCTCATCAGCGCAACCTTGGTAAGTTCATGCGTGTCCCACTGCTTTACTTCGCTGTCGTCTATATTTTCAAGGATAACCACGTGTCCGTATATAAAGCCGCTGTCTCGAATGGCCCGGTAAAGGTCATGCGAGTTTTCATATACGGGCAGCCGGCCCTTCAGTTTCCCGAAGAACTTGTCTATCCAGCCGCTGGCACTTGGGTTAATCATCTACTTTAAATTACAGTACAAAGCTATAGAAAATATAGCAGCTTTAACAACCGTTAAATATATCTTATAATTGATTTCCTGTTAAATTATTGATTACCAAAAGAAATAACTTTACCTCACAAACTTATATATATGACACTTAAAGCAGGATACCCCTTTTGGCTGATAAAGCACGGCTTGCCCTTTACTTTTCCTAAACTGGAACACGACCTTGAAACGGATGTAATAATACTGGGCGGAGGCATATCGGGAGCATTAGCACGCTACTACCTGGTGGAAGCCGGGGTTAAATGCGTTACACTCGATGCCCGCACCATAGGCCTGGGCAGCACCAGCGCCAGCACATCATTACTGCAATATGAAATAGATGTGCCCCTGTATGAGCTTACCCGGATGATAGGCCGCGAAAAAGCCGAACGCGCGTACAAGCTCTGCGCCCGCGCCATAGACGAGCTGGCCAAGATTACAAAAAAAGTAGGCATCAAATACTTTGAGCAGAAAAAAAGCCTGTATTATGCCGCTTATAAAAAGGATGTGGCCTGGCTTACCGAAGAGTTTGAGGCCCGTAAAGCGGCTGGTTTTGATGTAGAATGGCTATCGGCTGACGAAGTGCAGGAGGAGTACGGCTTTACCTCATTTGGCGCAATACGCTCGGCCTGCGCGGCACAAACCAATGCCTATATGCTGGCGCACTGCCTGCTGCAATATAAATATACCGAAGGTGATATATTTGACCGCAGCCCGGTAACAGACATAAAGCACCATAAGGATGGCGTGACCCTTAAAACAGAAAATGGCTATACTGTAAAGGCGAAAAAGATAATTTATGCCGTGGGCTATGAGGTTGTCGATTTTATTGATAAACCTATTGTAGACCTGTTAAGCACCTACGCAGTGGTGAGCGAGCAGTATAACGAACGTAATTTCTGGAAGGATGAGCTGCTGATATGGAATACTGCCGACCCTTACCTATATGTGCGCACCACGCCCGATAACCGCGTGCTCGTGGGCGGCAGGGACGAAAATTTTAGCGTAGACTGGAAACGCGACCGCCTGATAAAAAAGAAAACAAAGCAGCTTACCGCCGATGTAAACAAGTTGTTTCCGCACCTTGACTTTAAGCCCGAGTTCAGCTGGACGGGTACATTTGGGTCTACTAAAGACGGCCTGCCCTATATAGGCGAATATCCCGGCAAGCCAAACGGCTACTTCTCGCTTGGCTTTGGCGGCAATGGCATTACCTTTAGCCAGATAGGTGCCGAGATTATCAGGGATATGATAACAGGCAAGGACAATTCCGATGCTGAGTTGTTTAGTTTTGAACGATAGTCCCATATCCATGCCCTCCTTAGAAAAAGGATTCAGCATCTTTCCCCGGTTGTTTATTGGTATGGTATCCAGCAGGGTATGTGGCCTGGCGGCCTTTCGTTTGGCAGGGGGAACCGCAGGTAAGGCCTTACAAGTTTAGCATTCCTGTAACACTCAATTGTGATAACGCTAACAATGCCACATGGTTATAAGCAGTAATTTAGCCATATACAAAAACATAAAAACAAACCTATTATGAAAAAGACCACATTATTTGGCAAATTATTTCTTGGCGCTGCGGTAGTAACTATGTCGCTTGGCGCGGTAAGCTGCAAAGAAAAACAGAAGGATTCTGAAGAAGTTGCTGAAGAAACAAACGACGAAACTTTTGAAAACGCAGAGAACGACAGCCTGGAAGATGACTCTGACTATTTAGTATTTGCTGCCGAAACCGACCTTAAGGAAATTGAGCTGGGCAAGCTCGCACAACAAAAAGGCCTGCATGCCGAAACAAAAGCTTTTGGCAAAATGATGGAAGAAATGCACACCAAAGCGTTAAACGAACTTAAAACGACTGCGGCGGCTAAAAACATTACCATACCACAAACAATTACCGAAGACGGCCAGGAAGCATGGGATAACCTTAATAAAAAAGAGGGGCATGATTTTGATGAGGCGTATGCTGATGATATGGTAGACGGCCATGAAAAAGCGATAAACAAAATTGAGAAAGCGGCTGATAAAGCACAGGATCCGGATATTAAAACGTGGGCTGCCAATATGCTGCCTAACCTTAAAAGCCACCTTGAGCAGGCTAAAACCTTAGAAGCTACGGTAGATGCTGCTGACTAATTAACGAAAACACCAAACTTACAATAACCTAAAATAAATCATTATGAGAAATATACTATACGTAATTATCGTATTATTAGTAATTGGCTGGGCATTAGGCAGCTTCGCATTCCATGTAACAAGCGGTCTTATCCACATACTACTGGTAATTGCAGTTATCATGCTAATATTTAACCTTGTAGGCGGCAGGAACAGGACACTGTAACACACTTGCTGCTATACAACAAAACGCCGTTGAGTTTATACTTAACGGCGTTTTTGTTTTACCGTATTTTGATATTATAGTTTATTTATTACATTTGAAAATTATATAACAATCAATTACCCGTATGCGAAATTCCATTAGGCTGTTTGTCTTCGCAGCTATTCTCTTTATCTTGTCTTTGTTTTTAATAATAACCGCACTGACAAAATTATCGGTTTCGACCGAGGTTTATGAAGCCACAATAGAAAAAGCAGAAAATGACGACCTCTCTAAATATGATTATTTTAAACTTACCGATGCTTATATTTTGCCCTATGCAGGCATTTATGAAATTGAGGAAATAAATAAAACAGTAACCGAGATTGTGTACCCGGTTGTAAGCGCGGCATATCTTGAAAAAGCCCGTAACGCTTATCGTAAAACCCATAACAATGAATTTGATGAAGATGGCTTTAATGAATGGTTTGAAGACTATAAAGTAAAGCCGAAATTTTACGTAAAGGCCAATGTACCTAACATGAGCGAAAGCCGCATGATAGATATGCTGCTTGCCGACAGCGTGAGCAAAAATATTGAAGGCCTGAGGATAACGTCTTTTATTGATATGAGCGATAACATTAGTTCAGGCTACAAAGAGATGGGCATAACTACCGAAAATGCAGTATTTATTAATGAGGGTGTGAACCCGTTTAAAGCTAAAGAAGACGCCAAAATAGGCCTGGTACCGGGTTGTGTTTTTCTGCTTGTGTCGTTGATACTTTTCTTTTTAGGAAAGTCAAATATTAAAAAAGAAAAAAAGAGGCAGCAATTAATCGATATGTACAGTTCTAACCCGCAAACACGCTAATAACAATCATATTATCAAACCATTATGAAAGCTTCAATTAAGTATTATATTATCGCCGCCCTGCTATTTATATTCAGCATGTTTTTAATTATATCATCGGTAAAAGCAAAGGATATTAATACGGTACCCTTTGAGGGCACGGTTGAAAAGGCGGAAAGTAGCGATATTTCAGGATATGACTATTTCAAACTTTCAGGCGGCTATGTGGTACCCTACGGCGCATACTATGAAATTGAAGAGCCGGGTAACACCGTTAAACAAATTGTATATCCGCTGGTAAGCCGCGCCTACCTTGATAAAGCCCACAACGCTTACCGTCCGGAACGCGATGATGTGTTTGCCTCAGATGATTTTATAAACTGGTACCAAACCTATAAAGTAAGGCCAAAATTTTACATTCAGGCCGAAGCTGAAGATATGAGCGAGACTAATATGATGAATACCGTACTAGCCGATACACTTGAAAAGAACATCGAAGGAACGCGTATAAAGTCGTTATTTAGTATGGGCGATAATATCGTTTCTGGATTCAAAAGCCAGGGCATCACCATCGAAAATTCGGTATTTATTGACGAAGCCGCTAACCCCGCCCAGGATATCGAAACAGCAAATATTGTTTTAGGCATAGGCATTTTTATAGCGTTTGTTTCGCTGGTACTTTTCCTTATAGGAAAACGGAAAGCAGCAAAACAGAAAAATACGCAAGACCTGATACAACGGTATTAATTCGAATACTTCCCGCAAAGTTACAACCCTTATCGGTTTAAAGTACTGAAGGCGTTTGTTCAGTAAAAAGGTTTTTGACACTTTTTGTACACAATGTGGAATATTATTTTCAACGTGTTTATATACAAGGGTTTAATTTTTGTGCACTGTCGGCTAAAAAAGCATTTTTGTGGAAGATAACCCTACCAATTGTGAAAGATAATGCATAAAAAAACCGCCCTGAAAAAAGTTATCAACAAGGCGGCTCAACTTAACTAAAAAATAGAATATTAAAAACAGTAAGTGTTTTCCGATACAATTTTAGCAGCAATGGTTTCGCGCAAGCCTACCACATTGGGCAGGTTATTGTACTTGGTAAAACGTTTCAATCCCATTAGCATCATGCGCTGCTCGTCGCCTTCGGCAAACGAGGCTATGCCTTCTTTTCCCTTTATATTTACAAGGTCAACAGCATGATATAGATAGAGTTTAGCCATTGCAACCTGCTCTTTTACAGCAGCTTCGCCTTTGTCTTTAGCCAACTTCTCTGTACGTAAAACAGTTGATTCAGCCATGTATATTTCAATAAGGATATCCGCCGCAGCCATCAGCAATTGCTGGTGTTCGTCAAGTGCCGGGCCATATTTTTGCACCGCGCTGCCGGCTACCATTAAAAAAGCCTTCTTAAGCTTGGCTATCATTTCCTTTTCTTCAGCGAAAAGTGCCGTATAATCAGGGGTTTCAAAGGATGGGATGCCTACCAGTTCCTCAGCTACTTTCATGGCCGGGCCTAATAAATCTACGTGGCCTTTCATGGCTTTTTTAATCAGCATACCCACTGATAACATGCGGTTTATCTCGTTGGTGCCCTCATAAATACGTGCTATGCGGGCATCGCGCCAGGCACTTTCCATTGGGGTATCTTCACTAAAGCCCATACCGCCAAAAATCTGTATACCTTCATCGGTACAGTTTTGAACGTCCTCACTTACAGCCACTTTAAGTATTGAACACTCTATAGCAAACTCCTCAACGCCTTTAAGCTCAGCGTCCTGGTGACTTTCACCTTTGGCCACGCGGGCATTAATGCGGTCTTCTATGTTTTTTGCGGCACGGTAGGCAGCGCTTTCACCTGCGTAACAGTTAGTTGCCATTTCAGCAAGCTTCGCACGGATGGCACCAAAGCTGGAAATTGGGGTTTTGAACTGCACACGTTCGGTGGCATATTTAGTGGCTCCGGTTATGGTGCGGCGCTGGGCGTCAAGGCAGGCAGCGGCAAGCTTTATACGGCCTACATTTAGGGCATTCATGGCTATTTTAAAGCCGTTGCCACGTTCGCTCAGCATGTTCTCAACCGGCACTTTGGTCTCGTTAAAAAATACTTGCCGGGTAGAGGAGGCGCGGATGCCAAGTTTATGTTCTTCTTCGCCTAAAGTGATGCCGTTAGACGGCTCATTTTCAACGATAAAGCCTGTGATATTTTTATCATCTTCAATACGGGCAAACACGATAAATACGCTGCAGAAACCAGCGTTTGATATCCACATTTTTTGACCGGTTATTTTATAATGCGTACCGTCTTCACTTAGTACCGCCTTAGTTTTGCCCGAGTTAGCGTCAGACCCCGCACCCGGCTCGGTAAGGCAATAGGCACCAAACCATTCACCCGAAGCAAGTTTTGGTACGTATTTAAGCTTTTGTTCTTCGGTACCGTAAAGGGTAATCGGCATAGTACCAATGCCCGTATGAGCTCCGAACGCCGTTGAAAATGAGCCTGTTGCCCCGCTAATATAGTCGCAAACCAGCATGGTGCTTACAAAGCCCATGCCCAGCCCGCCATACTCTTCCGGCACCGCAACACCCAGGAAGCCAAGTTCCCCGGCCTTGCGCATCGACTCTTCCGTAAAGGCGTAATCCTTTTTTTCAAAACGGTCTTTGTTAGGCCATATTTCCCTGTCTATAAACTCTTTAACAGAGTCGCGCATCATCAGTTGCTCTTCCGAAAAGTCTTCGGGAGTAAAAATATCGTCAGAGTGGGTTTCTGTTACAAGGAATTGGCCACCACGTGCGATTTGTTTTTCAGCGATATCAGACATAATGTTTTGTTTTTGAATTATATATAGAATTCATCATTTAAAATAATTAAAATATTTCGTAGATGCCTGCGGCGCCTTGCCCGGTTCCCACACACATGGTGACCATACCGTACTTGTTTCCGCGGCGCTTGGCTTCGTCAAACAACTGCACTGAAAGCTTAGCGCCCGTGCAGCCCAGCGGGTGGCCAAGTGCTATGGCGCCACCATTTACATTCACGATATCTTTATTTATACCCAGCTCGCGTATCACGGCAAGCGACTGAGAGGCAAAGGCTTCATTGAGTTCGATAAGCTCAATATCTTCCAATTCTAAACCAGCCTGTTTGATGGCTTTCGGGATGGCTTTAACGGGCCCAATACCCATAATGCGAGGTTCCACACCAGCTGCGGCGTAGCTCGCCAGGCGGGCTATCGGCTCCAGTTTCAGTTCTTTAACCATATCCTCGCTCATAACCAGTACAAAGGCCGCACCATCGCTCATTTGCGATGAGGTACCAGCGGTAACACTACCGTCTGCGGCGAAAACCGGTTTCAGTTTGCCCAGCGCTTCTACCGAAGTATCGGCACGTGGGCCTTCGTCTTTGGTTACGGTATAGCTGCGGGTGGCTTTTTTGCCGTTACCGTCAACATACACTTCCTCAACGGTTATGGGCACGATCTGGCGGTCAAATTTGCCTTCTGCCTGGGCCTTCAGGGCTTTCTGGTGCGACAGGTAGCCAAACTCATCCTGGTCGGCACGGCTTACGTGAAACTGCTTAGCCACAGCCTCTGCGGTTAGGCCCATGCCCCAGTAATAGTCTTCATGGCCAGCCTTAGCCGCCTGGTAATCAGGCACCGGCTTGTACCCTCCCATAGGGATGTAGCTCATGCTTTCGGCGCCACCGGCTATGATGCAATTGGCCATTCCGCTTTGTATCTTGGCGGTAGCCATGGCAATCGTTTCGATACCCGAAGCACAGTAACGGTTTACCGTAACGCCCGGAACATCGTCTACCTTAAGCCCCATAAGGGATATAAGGCGCGCGAAATTAAGCCCCTGCTCGGCCTCCGGCATAGCGTTACCCACCATCACGTCGTCTATACCGGTTTTGTCAAATTCCGGCAGTTCATTCAGCATGAACTGTATGGTTTCTGCGGCCAGTTCGTCGGGTCTTTTAAAACGGAACACACCTTTTGGCGCTTTACCCACGGCGGTTCGGTATGCTTTTACTATATATGCTGTTTTCATGATAAGCCCCCTAACCCCCGAAGGGGGAATTCCTACTAGGGGTAAGTAGGATTTATAATTATATCCTTTCGGATTTTAATTGGATATCAAATAGCGATGAACATTTTTCAGTCCCCCAAGTTCCCCCTTTGGGGGTCAGGGGGCTTTAATTCCTCAACGGTTTGCCTTTAGTTAACATATACTGTATCCTCTCCAATGTTTTACGTTCTCCCGCAAGCGATAAAAATGCCTCACGCTCAAGGTCTAACAGATATTGCTCACTCACCAGCGTAGCCTCGCTCAAATCGCCGCCTGCCATAACGTAGGCCAGCTTGTTGGCGATCTTTTTGTCGTGCTCGCTGATGTAGTTACCGGCTTCCATACTGTCAGTCCCCACCAGGAACATGCCCAGCGCCTGCTTGCCCAGTACCTTAACGTCTTTGCGCTTAATAGGCTGGGTATAGCCCGCTTCGGCCAGTAATTTGGCGTGTTTTTTGGCTTCGGCCAGTTGCCTGTCCTTATTCACCACCACTACATCTTTGCCGTGTTGCAATATGCCGGTATCAAAGGCTTCGTAAGCCGAAGTGGACACCTTAGCCATTGCTATGGCAAGGAAATATTCCTGTAAAACGTTCAGTTCCACATCGTTTTTATGGAAGGTATCGCTTGCACGCAGCGCCATCTCTTTAGAGCCGCCACCGCCGGGGATAACCCCAACGCCAAACTCAACCAACCCAATATACGTCTCGGCCGCAGCCACTACCTTATCGGCATGCATGCTCATTTCGCAGCCACCGCCCAGTGTCATGCCGTGCGGCGCAACCACCACGGGGATAGACGAATAGCGCACGCGCATCATGGTGTCCTGGAATAGTTTGATGGCCATGTTGAGCTCATCATATTCCTGCTCCACAGCCATCATAAAGATCATGCCGATGTTAGCGCCCACTGAGAAGTTAGCCGCCTGGTTGCCTATTACAAGGCCGTCGTACTCTTTTTCGGCAAGGTCAATGGCCTTGTTAATGCCCTGGAGCACATCGCCGCCTATGGTATTCATTTTGCTTTGGAACTCCAGGTTGATGATGCCGTCGCCAAGGTCCTGGATGATAGCACCGCTGTTGCTCCATATTTTTTTGCTTTCGCGTATGTTGTTCAATATGATAAACGCATCCTGGCCCGGCACTTTTTTGTGCGCTTTAGTGGCAAGGTCGTAGTAATAGGTAGCGCCTTCTTTAATGGTATAGAAGCTTTTAACGCCTGCCGCAAGCATTTCGGTTACCCATGCTGCGGGTTCTAATCCTTCGGCTTTCATCAGCTCAATGCCTTTTTCTACTCCCACGGCATCCCATATTTCAAATGGGCCGTTTTCCCAGCCAAATCCGGCTTTCATGGCATCGTCTATTTTGTATAGATCATCGGTAATTTCGGGTACGCGATGGCTTACATACGCAAATGTACCTGCGAAATTTTTGCGGTAAAATTCGCCCGCCTTATCTTCGCCGCCTACCAAAACCTTAAAGCGATTAATGGGCTTATCTATTGTTTTTGTCAGTTCCAAAGTGGCGAACGACGCTTTCTTCTGTGGGCGGTATTCCAGCGTATCAAGGTCAAGCGACAGAATATCCTTGTCTACTTTTTTGTAAAAACCCTGTCCGCTCTTGCTGCCCAGCCATTTGTTTTCCATCATTTTATTGATGAAATCAGGCACTTTAAACAGTTCATGTACCTCGTCGTCAGGGCAGTTGTCATAAATTCCGTTAGCTACATGCACCAGCGTATCAAGGCCCACCACATCTACCGTACGGAAGGTGGCCGACTTTGGCCTGCCGATCACCGGGCCGGTTAGCTTGTCAATTTCCTCTACGGTAAAGCCCATTTCTTTAACCTGGTGAAACAGGCTCATAATGCCGTAAATACCTATGCGGTTGCCGATGAAGGCCGGCGTATCTTTAGCAAGTACGGTGGTTTTGCCAAGATACTGCTCACCATAATTATTAAGGAACGCGAGTACTTCCGGACTCGTTTGCGGGCCGGGAATAATTTCGAAAAGCTTTAAGTATCGTGGGGGGTTAAAGAAGTGTGTGCCGCAAAAATGTTTCTGGAAGTCTTCACTGCGGCCTTCGCTCATAAATTTTATAGGGATACCCGATGTGTTACTGGTAACGAGAGTGCCCGGTTTGCGGTATTTTTCTATCTGTTCAAATACCTTTTGCTTAATGTCGAGCCGTTCTACCACTACCTCAATAACCCAGTCTGCATCAGCTATTTTGTGCATATCGTCTTCGGTATTACCCGTGGTAATGCGGCTGGCAAACTTTTGGTGGTAAATAGGGGAGGGTTTGCTTTTTAGCGAATTGGCAAGGTGTTCGTTTACTATACGGTTCCTTACGGCTTTGCTATCAAGGGTAAGGCCTTTTTTTTGCTCGGCTTCGTTAAGTTCCTGTGGGGGAATGTCTAAGAGGAGCACTTCTACGCCAATATTTGCAAAATGGGCTGCGATGGCGCTACCCATAACGCCGGAGCCTACTACGGCTGCCTTTTTAATAATGCGTTTCATTCTATAAGGTTTGTTTTTTATAGTTTATTGTTCGTTGTTTGTAAAGATTTGCCTGTCGGCAATGAGCTCGTTTATCTTTTCGGCTACTTCTATAAAAGCGTCCATCTTCTCCTGGCTTATGTGCTCTTTGATAGCCTCGTTAAAGGTAAGCACGCGGTCTTTGCTCAGTTCGCGCTTTTCCCTGCCCAGCTTGGTAAGGTGAATAATCACCCCCCGGCCGTCTATAGGGTTCTTCTTTCGCACTATCAGGCCTTTTTCTTCCATGCTTTTTAGCGTACGGGTAAGGCTGGTGGGCTCCATACCCATTTGCGGACCCAATGCGGTGCTCGATATGCCGTTTTCTTTATCGATGCTGAGCAGCGCAAACCCTACCGACATGCTGGCACCGTATTTAGCAGCTTCTTCGTTGTACATGCGTGATACTGCCTGCCAGGTTGCCCTCAGTATATAATCTATAGTTTTGTCCTTCATGTTCTTGGTATTTCAAATATACGAAAAAATATTATGCATGCATATTAAATTAAAAATAATTTTCTGTTGCCTTTAAAAATATTTGTGTTTTATTAGGATATATTTAATGCGGGCATAGTAAATATAAGAATTAAATTTGAAATGGAGTGAAATGAAAAAAGCACCGGCGGTGACCGATGATGATGATTAATCTGATTTAGTTGTGATTCTTATAGTCGGGTTGCGGTAAAGATGGTCACCCTTTAGTTTAGGTTCATCTTTTAAGATTTCAAGCTTCTTAATGTATGTTGTTTCTATAAGGTACTCTTCAGGGTTTTGAATCAGTACTCCGTTAACAACTAAATTATTTTTTTCGGCTTCGTATATTTTACTCGATTTTCTCACTGATGAAATAACTTCGGCGAAAGATATAAGATTATCTTTCATTTTCCTGGTAATAAAAGTAATACCATTGGTCGAACGATATATTTGAGAATCTGTTCCCAGAATTTTATTGACAGATGCTATATTTTTAGGATTAAGATATGTTTTATCCACATCTATTTTTACGCTATCCAGATAGGTTTCTCCGGAATAATAGATCCGGTTGTTTATAATAATACTGTCTTTTTCCTGCTGCGCAAACGCAGTGCAGGAGAGGAACAATACTATATAAAGCAGTTGTTTCATTTTATTTTTCGGTTACCCCTATCATTACCGCAAAGTCGCCATCTGTTTGTACCCATTTTTGCGAAGGTACGTACGCACGCGACACAAAACCGTCTAGATACAGCGCATTACTACAGCCCTTATCTTTAAAGTATTTGGCAAAGTCATAAAAGTTTACTTCCACTTTGCTCATCGCAAAAAGAACATCGCCATTCGGCAATATACCCACGCCATTTCTGATGTTCACATTAGTTGAACCTTCCTTAAACGCATCGTGCGGCTTACCATCTATTACCAGCATGGGGCCGCTTTGGGTAGCGTATTTTATCTCTTTACTAAGGTTAAAGTTTGGCGTAGTGCTTATGTGTGCGGTGTTGTTTTTAGTAACGTAAAATACCCCGTTAGGCTTCAGGTAAAAGTTACCGTTGCCCTCGCGGGTGTTGAGTTTTTGTACAATGGTACCGTTATCAATATTCAATCCTAATGGCGAAAAATCTTTTTGAAACATACCGCCGTTCATAGCGAATAGCAGTTTGTTGCCCTTTTTTTCTACGTGTTTTTTCAGGTTGCCAAGGCTGCCAATGCGGTTACCGTTACCATCTTTATAATACAAGATTATTTTTTGGGTAGAAGGGTTGGCTGTATAGGTAACAAATTTATCTTCAAGCGAACCTCTTTGGCAGAACGACCAGAGTGCGCCTGTGCAGATAAGGAGTAGTATAATGTAGAGCTTTTTCAAGATGCTATGATTGACTATTACTGTAAAGATATTTATTTTGTCAACACAGCTGATTTTATTACACAAAAAAGCAGCCCGAAAGCTGCTTATAATATAACGTCGAACCATCGAATAATCCAACAATCGAACCATCCAACATCTATTTATCGCCATATATTTTATCATACAGTGCTTTATATTTCTCTTTAACCGCTTTACGCTTCAGTTTCAGGGTAGGGGTCATTTCGCCGCCTTCGGTGCTCCACACATCAGGGGTTATTTCAAAGCGTTTTATCTGCTCCCAGTGGCCAAATTTCTTGTTGATGCCCTCTATCTCTTCCTTAATACGCTCCTGCACCTCTTTGCTGTCGGCAATTTCCTGATTAGAATTTAGTGAGAGACCTTTGCGCGCTGCCCACGATTTTACAAAGGCAAAATCAGGCTGTATAAAGGCAGCCGGCATTTTTTCGCCATCGCCTATTACCATAATCTGCTCTATAAAGCGGCTTTGCTTCATGGCATTCTCTATTAGCTGCGGCGCTATATACTTACCGCCCGATGTTTTAAACATTTCCTTCTTACGGTCGGTTATCTTTAGGAAGCCGTCGCTGTCTACCTCGCCTATATCTCCTGTATGGAAGTAGCCGTCAGTAATGGCCTCAGCCGTTTTTTCAGGGTCGTTAAAATAGCCCATCATCACGCTGTCGCTTTTGGTAAGTATCTCGCCGTCTGTGGCTATCTTTACCTCCACGCCTTTTAGCGGTCGGCCCACGGTACCTATCTTAAAGCCGTTGTTGCGCATATCATTTACCGCTATCACAGGCGATGTTTCGGTAAGGCCGTAACCTTCCATAACGGGGATTTCCGCTGCCGCAAATACCCTTGCCAGGCGTGGCTGTATGGCTGCGCTGCCGCTTACCATAAGTCCAAGTTTTCCGCCAAGTCCTGCTCTCCACTTGCTGAATATCAGCTTGCGGGCTATTTTTAGCTTAAACTCATACCACCAGCCATTAACGCCATAGGGTTCATACTCATGGCCCACACTAACCGCCCAGAAAAACAATTTTTTCTTTATTCCGGTAAGGTCGGTACCTTTTGCTATTATAGCATCATATACTTTTTCAATCAGCCTCGGCACCGCCGTTATTACATCGGGGCTAACCTCTTTTATATTATCGCTCACTTTGTCAATGCCTGCAAAATAAACCGACACCCCCACATACTGGTAGAGATAGAGTATCATGCGTTCGTAAATGTGGCACACGGGTAAGAAACTCAATGCTACGCTTTTTCCATATTCAAAAGGTACACGCTCTTCACTCATAAGCACATTGCTTACAATGTTTTTATGCGAAAGCATTACGCCCTTAGGCCTCCCTGTAGTGCCCGACGTGTAGATTATGGTAGCAAGGTCTTCTGTAGTAATAGTTTTTTTAATATCCTCTACTTGCTGCTGGTTACCGGTGTCTTTACCTAAATCTAATATCTCGTTCCAGCTTTTACAGCCCGCTACGTTCTCAAAAGAATATATCTCCTTAAGTTTAGGAACATTCGCTTTGACAGCAGTGATTTTGTGGAACAATTCTTCATTAGACACAACTACATATTGCGATTCAGAGTGGTTTAATATGTACTCAAAATCATCCTCAGATATGTTTGGATATACCGGCACGTTTTGCGCCCCGGTTTGCAGTATGCCTATGTCGGCAATATTCCATTCTGTGCGGTTGTTGTGCGATATTACAGCTATTTTGTCATCCTTTTTTATCCCCATTCTTAGCAGCCCGCGGCTAAAAGCATTGGCCTTATCAATATATTGCTGTGTAGAGGTAGGTACCCAGGTATCGCCATACTTAGTTACCAGCGCTTTTTCAAGGTTATACTTTTCGAGTTGGTGGTACGGAAAATCAAACAGGCGTGTTATGGTGCTCATAAGATGTGAAGTCAGTATTTCTATGCAAATTATAAAAAAAATAGTTATTCAGTACTAAAATTCAGATAATAAAATTATGCGTGCATAATTTATGCTAAATCATTAAAAGTGTGCGTTACTTTCTTGTTCGTAATTTATAAAATACCCCTATATAATAGTACGCTATCGATATGATTCCCAGCGAAAACGGAATTACGGCATAGTACCGCAGGCTGTCATCTTCAAAAAAGAACTCGGTTATCATCCAGTAGGCGTTTGCCAGTATCCAGAAGGCTACGGCTATGTTGTGCAGCAGTTCGCTTAGTATGTGTCGGGTTTGCCAGGTAATGAGCAGCGCCGCGGCTATTGTGGGCACAATCATTACCATCCCCAGCGGTTTCCAGAGCATTACCCAGCACAGGTCTTTCAGTAGCCAGAACACTATGTGCAGGTTCTCAGTTTTACGGTAGCGTGCGGGGATGGAGTAGAGGGGTTCTTCCATTTTTGAACTTTAAATTATTCTGATGTACATCACGGGGCTATTTTGTAAATTACGCCGTCTTCTCCTTCAAAATCAAAGAATTGGTAAAATGAGAATCCTACTTTTTCGAGTACGCGCACAGAGGCGGAATTAGCCTCCATGGCACGCCCAATGATACAAGGGAGATTTAATTTTGAAAAACCTAATACCACACAGGCAGTAGCGGCTTCGGTGGCATAGCCCTGTCTCCAGTATTTTTTAAAGAATCGGAAGCCGAGGTCGGTCTCCTTATTATCTTCATCATATTTAAGTCCGCACCAGCCCAGGAACGCATCATCTTCCTTTCGGATTACCGCCCAGCGCCCCATGCCCTTTTTTTTATATACAGTGGTATAATTACGCAGAAAAAACCGCGCTGTATCTACATTTTCAAAAACGCTGTCGCCGGTATACTGCAGTACATCGGGGTCGAGGTTAAGGGCGTAAAAGTTTTGGGCATCGTCTTCGGTGAGTTCGCGAAGGTACAGGCGTGCGGTTTCAGCTACATTCATATCTTTATTTTATAATAGGCTACGCTTGTATCATCAACCCTGTTTTTAATGTAAATGTGACCGTGGCTAATGCAGGCCGAAATGTCGTAAAGACTGCACTCACCCAGTTTTAGTTCTTTTTTTAGTTCAAAGTCTTTCCCTTGCCGTTTAATTTTCCAAACCTGTACTATCAAAGGATAATCAGTATGCGGATCTTCTATGGCCAGTAAATAATCGTTAAATATATAAGGAAAGCCTATGATATCCCTATCCGGATACGCCCCGCTACTTATTAGCTGATAATGGTTCATGATTTCATCCTGCGTTTCCAGCACGTAAGTGGTATTGAAAATAACCCCGCGTGGCACATATACTATTACCCCATCTTCATCAGGGTTTGAGTCGGTTAATATTACATCGCTACCGGGCACTGTCAGCGTGTTTCCATGCTTTACAAAATCAGGGCTGTAGTTCGCCGTGTCACCCTTTGTAAAATATTGGTCAAATTCTTTCTTGGTAATTGTGATAAGGTCATTACATTGCGCAAATACGGAGAGTGAAAATGCAAGTGCTATAATCGTCCAGAAGCTTTTCATTGGTGGTACGTTTTAAAGTAAATTTAGAAAAAGAATTGCAATTTAGTCAACACTTTTTTCGCGGGTAGTTAATCTTATAACTTTTCACAGCTCAGATGTTATATTAAGGTCTTTTTAGGGTTTTTATTGAATATTATGTAGTGTTAAAGTTTATATTTACATAACAATTAATTTAAAACCCTAAATCCGTTGAAAAAAATTACCTTATTATCCTGCCTGCTTTTCGGTGGCAGCCTGTTTGCGCAAATTATAAATACCGCGCCCTACATACTAACCATAGCCGAACTTAAAGCCTGGACAGCCGATGGCCCTACCGCATCGCCCGACCTGATATGTACCGTACCACTAGCGCCACGTTTTACTAATACCGATACCCAGCTTAACCCCTTGCTTACAAACAGCATGCAGATAGCCTACCTGCCCGATGGCATGAACAACTTTGGCAACTACCACGGCGAGCAAACGCAGTTTAACCTGTATAATTTTACCCACTGGGCCTATATAGATAAATTTGTTTGGTTTGGTGGTACCTCTACCCAAACGGTACAATTACCCTCATCACCCTGGGCCAATGCGGCGCATAAAAACGGTGTTAAGATATTTGGTGACATTTTCTTTTCGCCTACCGTTTTTGGGGGCTCAACGGCTACGCTGCAAAACTTTTTAGAGCAAAATACCGATGGTTCGTTTGTAGCTGTACCTAAATTAATTGCGATTATGCAATATTATAATTTCGACGGCTGGTTCATCAACCAGGAAACGGCCACAAACGCTGAAACCGCTGCCCTGATGCACGATTTTGTACGCGACCTTACTGCTGAAGCTGAATCGCTGGGTAAAGAGGTAATGTGGTATGATGCTATGACACTTAGCGGCAGCGTGGGCTGGCAAAACCGCCTCAATTCAAACAATAGCCCTTTTGTTCAGAATGATGCCGATGACGATATGACCAACGGTTATGAAAAAAAGGTAAGCAGCAGTATATTTATCAACTTCTTCTGGAGCGGGACCAGCGGTCCATCCGCGTCTAAAACCCGCGCAGCTTTAATAGGCAGGAGCGAGTTTGATGTGTTTACCGGCGCCGACATCTGGCCGGGCCGCAACCAGGGTAGTTTTGCTACTAATGGCAATATTTTTATGGCTAACCTTCACCAAAACGGTACACCTTATACGTCACTGGGGTTATTTGCTACAAACTGCGTGTACAACCACTCCAGCTTTACAAACTTTAATAACGACCCTGCCGATGTAGATTCGTTTTACAGTGCTGAGAACCATATGTTTGCAGGCGCAGACCGCAATCCCGCCACGGTTGATGCCACAGGCTTCAGAGGTTTTGGCAATTGGGTACCTGCGTCGTCGGCCATTACAACCCTGCCTTTTGAAACCAACTTCAGCACCGGGCACGGCACTAAAAAATTTACCGAAGGCGTGCAGACAGGTTCCGCCTCATGGCATAACATGAACAGCCAGGATGTACTGCCCACCTGGGAGTGGGCGTTTTCGCAAAACGGCGCGCTAACTGCAAAATGGGATTTTAACGATGCCTATAACGGCGGTAACTCAATAAAAGTTACAGGTACGCTGCCGGCCGGAGACCTTGACCTGATGCTATATAAAACCAAGCTTCCCGTTGCCGCGGGTACGGGTATAGACATTGCACTGCGAAGTGCAACAAATATGAAGCTATTGGTAGTATTTGCAGATAACCCTTCAACACGCATGGCCTTTGACCTTGCCGATGCTACAACTGACGACTGGGGCAAGCAAACCGTAGTATTGCCGGCAGCCTACACCGGTAAAGAAATTGCCGCAGTGGGCGTGCGTTTTTCATCCGAGGGTACGCTGAATGACTATGCTGCAAACATTGGCGCGCTTAAAATATACCAGGATGATGCACTTGCCACTGTTGCCAATGCGTTAACCAATGAACTTATTACAGTAAGCTACCCCCATGCCACCAAAGATGTTATCTTTACCCTGAATACCCAATCACCTAAAAAAGTAACCTATACTATTTTTAATACAGAAGGCAAACAGGTACGCAAGGGCAGCATCCCGGCAGGTATAAACGAATACCGACTGGATACTGCGGGAATTAGTGCCGGTGTGTATACAGTATGGTTTGATGGCAAAAAAATAGCCGAGACGAAAAAGGTATTCATTAAATAATGAATATTGTAATAGCAAAAGCTGCCTGAAGAGAAATTTCCAGGCAGCTTTTGTTTTGGGTTTACTGCAAATAGGAAGTGTAATGTAATTTAGAACTTCATTACAAAGCCGCCATAAGGCTTAAGTTTAACTGCCGTTTTGCCCGGTTTTACGGGCGCTTTTTCAAATAATGATGTTGCGCCATCGGTAATAAGGTAACCATCTTTTTTAATAAAAGACAAATCGATATTTAGCTCCTTAGGTTTATTTTCTCCGTTAACACCTGTAATAAACCAGGTAGCCCCTTTGCGGCGCGCAATTACTACATCCTTGCCGGGATAGCCCGCCAGTAGCCTGCTTTCGTCCCATACGGTAGGTATATCTTTTAAATAAGTAACTACATAATCGGGCATTTTAGCCATCCCTTCAGGTACTTCTGCCAGATGCTGTATACCCGACAGGAATAGGGTAGGGAGAGCCAGCTCAAACGCGCTGGTGCTACGGCGGTTGATGTTTGGTATGCTGTCAAGCGCCATAGGGGTAAAGTCCATGGGGTCATACAGGTTACGTGTAAACGGCAACATCGCCATGTGCGATGGTGCCTGGTCTGCCGTATTTTGGTCAAAAGTTATATACTCAAAGCCCTTAATGGCTTCAGCGGTAACAAAGTTAGGGTAGGTGCGTTGCCATCCCCTGGGTAATGTGGCCCCGTGGAAGTTAACCAATATTTGGTGTTTAAGCGCCGATTTTAAAATATCATGATAATAGGCTATCATGCTTTGCCCGTCGCCGCCAAAAAAGTCAATTTTAACCCCGGCTATACCATTGTCATGCAGCCATTTAAATTCTGCCTCACGGCCTTCTGCGGTAAGGAATTTATCCTTAGGCCCCAGCGGTACCGAGTTCCAGCTCCCGGCGGAGTTGTACCATAATATCAGCTTTACGTTTTTCTCCCTTCCGTATGCAACAAGCTCCTGTATCTTTTCTATACCAATACGTTTATGCCAGTCCGCATCAATAAGGCAGTAGGGCCATTTCATATCGTGGGCATAATCAATAAACTGCCTGGTAGTTTCAAAGTTGATAGAATTGTCTTTCAGTATGGCCCAGCTCCACGAAGCAATACCGGGGTTTACAAAACCGGTATCGGTAGTTACCGCCTTATCGGCAAGGTCGGTTCCAAGTGTAGAGGCCGTAAGGTCGGCCAGGCTGCCTATGGCAATGATGCGCCAAGGTGTTTCCCAGGGCAGTTTAGCTTCCGGGGTAAGCGCGGCATCCGGGGCAAAACGCTCTTCCTGCTGCGGGAAGGTTATCTTCATTCCCTTTAGTTCTTTATCATAATTTAAATGAGATGCACAGTAGTTGCTTCCAAGGCCCGTTTCTGATACCGATACCCAGTTATCGCCTGTATTAAACAACGCCGGGAATACCCATCCCTGGTGCATGGGCGCCGGTGTGTTTACAGGTACGGCCATCTTGTAATGTTCTTCATAAGAAGGGTTTGTATGTTCCCAGCCGGTTTTAGCCTCGCTCATTGGCTGTAGCCAGGCTTTTGCATCAGGACTAAATCGGAATGTGGTTTTTTCATCGGTAATATATTTTACATCTTCCGAGGTATCGGGAAATTTATATTTAAAAGCCACACCATTATCCGATACGTTAAAAACGATATCCATCTTTTGCGCGTCTTTGTTTTCAAGGTGCAGTACCCGTTGGTTTGCGGTATAGGTAATTTCCTTCTTCTTACCGTGCAGCATGGTATAGCTGTCAGTTATTTTTTCTATGCTGCTTACCGATGCTGTGCGCAGGCCTTCAAAAAAGTTCGCATCCTTGCGCACCAGCCCCAGGAGCGAGGTATCTATCACTACCTTATTGTCATTTTTTACCAGGTAGTAGGCCTGTTCTTTTTCATTTACGCCAAAGTCGACAGAGAGTTTACCGTCTGGGCTTTCAACTTGCCCCGTATTCTTGTTTCCTGTGCTGCAGGAAGCCACGATGAGCAGGAGGGAAGCATAGGTTATGTTTTTAATCATGGGTTTGAGGTTTAGTTATAACGTTGTAGTAGGTTGTTAAACAAAAAGCCACTTTACCGGACGATGTCCTATAAAATGGCTTTTAATAAAAATACTGAGAACTTTATTTTTTTCTTGCGATAACTTTCTGTACTGCTTTTACAATATGTTCTGCATCCAGGCCATATTTTGTCATAAGTTGTGCAGGGGTTCCGCTTTCGCCAAAGCTATCGTTTACAGCAACATACTCTTGCGGTGTAGGGTTATTTACTGCAAGTAGCTGTGCTATGCTGTCGCCCAGGCCGCCCAGGCGGTTGTGCTCTTCGGCAGTAACCACGCAGCCTGTTTTAGCAACCGATTTCAATACGGCTTCTTCGTCCAGCGGTTTAATGGTATGTATGTTAATAATTTCAGCATCTATGCCTAATTCAGCAAGCGCCTCACCGGCTTTGATAGCCTCCCAAACCAGGTGGCCTGTAGCAAAAATACTTACGTCGGCGCCTTCGTTTACCATCCATGCCTTGCCAATTTCAAATTTTTGGTCAGCATCGGTAAATATTGGTACTACCGGACGCCCAAAGCGCAGGTACACAGGGCCTTCATGTTCGGCAATAGCCAGGGTAGCGGCTTTTGTCTGGTTGTAATCGCACGGGTTAATAACCGTCATGCCGGGCAGCATCTTCATAAGCCCTATATCTTCCAGTATCTGGTGGGTAGCACCATCTTCACCCAGCGTAAGGCCGGCGTGGGAAGCACATATCTTTACATTTTTGTCAGAGTAAGCAACACTCTGGCGTATCTGGTCGTATACCCTCCCGGTAGAAAAGTTTGCAAATGTACCTGTAAAAGGTATTTTTCCACCTATGGTAAGGCCTGCAGCAATGCCTATCATGTTAGCTTCGGCAATGCCTATTTGTATAAAACGGTCAGGAAACTCGTTAATAAAATCCTGCATTTTAAGCGATGCCACAAGGTCGGCACACAGCGCTACAACATTGCTGTTGCGCCTGCCTGCTTCCAGCAGGCCCGCCCCAAAACCTGAGCGGGTATCTTTTGATTCGGTATATGTGTATTTTTTCATGTTTAGCCCCCTAACCCCCAAAGGGGGAACTCCTGTAGGGGTAACAGGATGTTAAGATAATATTTGTAACCACTCCAAACTCCCCCTTTGGGGGCTGGGGGGCTTTAGTAATCTCCAAGCGTTTCTTCAAGTTGTGCCAGTGCGGTAGCAAGCTGCGCGTCGTTAGGCGCGGCGCCATGCCATTTGTGGCTTCCCATCATGTAGTCTACACCATGGCCCATACCTGTTTTAAGCAGGATAACAATAGGTTTGCCCTGCCCGGTAAGCTCTTTTGCTTCGGCAAGTTTTTCTACTATAAGGCCCATATCGTTACCCTCACATTCAAGCACGGTCCAGTCAAAGGCAGCAAATTTAGCTTTTAGGTTACCCAGTGAAAGCACCTGGCTTGTAGGGCCGTCTATTTGCTGGCCGTTATAGTCTACAGCGCAAATAAGGTTATCTACACGGTTGTGCGGGGCAAACATTGCTGCTTCCCATATCTGGCCTTCCTGAAGTTCGCCGTCTCCAAAAAGAGCGTAAACAAGGCTCTTGTCGCCGTTAAGTTTTTTGGCTAAAGCCGCGCCTATAGCTACGCTCATGCCCTGGCCTAAAGAACCCGATGCAATACGCACACCCGGCAGGTGCTCGTGTGTGGTAGGGTGGCCCTGAAGCCTTGACTCCAGCTTACGGAATGTAGCAAGCTCAGCCTTGTCAAAGTATCCGGCATGTGCCAGGACGCTGTAAAACACGGGAGAGATGTGGCCGTTAGAAAGGAAGAAAAGATCTTCATCTATACCATCCATATCAAAGCCCTCTTTACGTTTCATGGCGTTAAAATACAGCGCCACGATGTAATCAGTGCACCCCAGCGATCCGCCCGGGTGGCCGCTCTGGCAGCCGTGTACCATGCGCACTATGTCGCGGCGCACCTGGCTGGCTATCTGTTCTAATTTTTTAATGTCTGTTATTTGTTCCATAATTATGCTTTAGAGGCCGCTGCCGCGTGGTCTGCAAGAAATTGTGCAAGGCCATTATCGGTAAGCGGGTGTTTAAGTAACGATTCAATAGCGCTAAGTGGGCCGGTAATAACGTCGGCACCCAGTTTGGCACAGTTTACAATGTGCATGGTGTGGCGCACAGATGCTGCAAGTATTTCGGTTTCAAAACCATAGTTGTCATATATCTGGCGTATTTCCTGTATCAGGTTAAGGCCATCAGTAGAAATATCGTCCAGGCGGCCTACAAACGGAGATACATAGGTAGCGCCCGCCTTAGCAGCCAGTAATGCCTGCCCTGCAGAAAATACAAGGGTTACATTTGTTTTAATACCCTTTTCAGAAAAATATTTAGCAGCCTTTACGCCGTCTTTTATCATTGGCAGTTTTACCACAATTTGCGGGTGCAGCGCTGCAAGGGCTTCGCCTTCGGCTACCATCTCGTTAAACGTAGTAGCAATAACCTCGGCACTTACATCACCATCGGTAATTTCGCAAATGGCTTTGTAGTGGTTAATTACGTTGTCATGGCCGGTAATGCCTTCCTTAGCCATAAGCGAAGGGTTTGTAGTTACACCGTCCAGCACGCCAAGCTCGTGGGCTTCTTTTATTTGTGCAAGATTTGCGGTGTCGATAAAAAATTTCATATTGAGTGAGTTTAAGTTGTTCTACCAGAATGTTATATAAAGGCCGGCTACACAAAGCAGTGTTATTACTATAAGCGCCAGTGTGCCCGGCTCTACTTTAAACATGCTACTGTCAAGTTCAAGGCCTTTAGGGTTAATTCTTGGCCCTGCAAGGCTCATACCTATCATCAGCACCATGGTGAAGAAGAATGCCCAGCCCATACATATAAGGAACGGAATTTCATAAACACCGTCTTTGTTAATGTAGGCAGTCCATAGCAATGTTTCGTGGCCAAATGCACTTACAGCATACGAGTTGAAGAATACCGAAAGTACAAAACCACCTACTACACCGGCAACAGCCGCTGAACCTGTAGTACGTTTCCAGAACATACCCAGGATGAATACTGCGAATACACCCGGGCTAAAGAAGCCGGTATATTTTTGTATGAAGGTAAATCCGCCTTCGCCGCCTATACCTAATGCATCATTCCACGTAAGCGCTATAGAGAACAGTATGGCAACAAGGATGGCAATACGGCCCATGATAACCAGCTTTTTCTCTCCGGCGTCTTTATTAATATACCTTTTATAAATATCAAGGGTAAAAATTGTAGAGATACTGTTTGCTTTACCGGCAAGCGATGCCACGATGGCCGCTGTAAGCGCAGCTACCGAAAGCCCTTTTAAGCCTGTTGGCAAAAAGCCAAGGATGGCAGAGTAGGCATTATCTGCCTTAAACGCTTCGCCCACACCCATTTCGGTTTGTAGCGCGCCGTTTTTGTACAGTACGTAAGCAGCAATACCCGGAAGCATAACGATAACCGGCATGGCCAGTTTCATAAAGCCGGCAAATAGTATACCGGTACGAGCCGTTTTAAGGTCGGCACCCAGCGCACGCTGCGTAATGTACTGGTTACAGCCCCAGTAGTTAAGGTTTACAATCCACATACCGGCAAAGTACATTGCGATACCCGGAAGCATAAGGTATTTGTTTACTTCTGCCTGGCTTGCGCCCGGGCCCGGTTTGTCGCCCATCATTACAAAGTGGTCTGGCGCGTCGGCCATCATGGCTTTAAAGCCCGCGATAGCATCAGTACCTAACCCAAAGTGCTCGCTTACCATTGTAAGTGCAATGTAAGTAGTGGCAAGCCCGCCTATTACAAGTACTATTACCTGTATAACATCGGTAAAGCCAATAACCTTCATACCGCCAAGTGTAATAACCAGTGAGAATATAGCCATGGCAATAACAATAGCGTGGAAATGCTCAGGGCCTGCCATGTTAGCAATGGCAATAGCACCTAAGTAAAGGATAGAGGTAAGGTTTACAAACACGTATAAAAACAGCCAAAAGATGGCCATAATTAAACTGGTTGTCTGGTTGTACCTGTTTTCAAGGAACTGCGGCATGGTAAATATCTTGTTTTTAAGATATACCGGTATAAACCATACAGCTACTATAATAAGCGCAACGGCGGCTAACCATTCGTAGGCTGCTACGGCCACACCTACTAAAAAGCCATTTCCGCTCATCCCTATGAACTGCTCGGCAGAAATGTTTGAGGCAATTAACGATGCGCCGATGGCCCACCAGGTTAACGAGCCTTCTGCAAGGAAAAAGTCTTTAGAATCTGAGATTTCGCCTTCAGTCTTCTTCTTCGTCCTGTAAATATAGTACCCATAACCGGATACAATGATAAAGTACGCAATGAAAATTACATAATCAATGGTAGAGAACTTGCCCATAATTTTAGATATCGTTTGAAGTTTGGTTAAATAAAGCGCCTAAGGTACTACTTTCTTATTTAAAGGCAATATCGTTCCACCTTAGTTCGTTTTTAATGCTGTCTATTGTACTTCCTTTACCAATTTTAATAAATTCGATACCCGCCATTTCGGTAAAGTCCTGTATGGTTTCGGCCGAAAGGTTCTGGCTGTAAGCGGTATGGTGTGCGCCACCGGCATATATCCATCCGGCACATCCGGTTTTCATATCCGGCAACGGTTTCCACAGCACGCGTGCTACAGGAAGGTTTGGCAATTCGTTTTGTGGCTCTACTGCTTCAACTTCGTTAACAATCATGCGGAAACGGTTGCCCACATCTATAATAGAAGCGTTAAGAGCAGCGCCACCCGCTACATTAAATACAAGGCGTGCAGGATCTGCTTTACCGCCTATGCCTAACGGGTGTACCTCAAGGCTTGGTTTTGTTGAAGCTAATGACTCATCTATCTCAAGCATATGTGAGCCAAGTACGAGTTCGTTATTCGGGTCAAAGTGGTAGGTATAATCTTCCATAAAGCCATTACCGCCTTCAAGCCCGCTGCCCATTACTTTAAAGGCACGCACAAGGGCTGCTGTTTTCCAGTCGCCTTCGCCGGCAAAGCCGTATCCTTCAGCAAGTAGCCTTTGCACTGCAAGGCCCGGAAGCTGTACCATGCCATGAAGGTCTTCAAACGTATCTGAAAAGCCTTTAAAGCCGCCGTCCACTAAAAACTTGCGAAGTGCAATTTCAATACGTGCTGCTTCGTAAACCGAGCTGTGGCGCTCACCGCCCGGAAGCAGGTCTGGCGCTATGGTATATTTTTCTATATATTCTTCTAAAAGTGCTTTAATATCGCTATCAGAAACGGCATCAATTAAGGCTACAAGGTCGCCAATGCCATAGGTGTTAACCGAAAAGCCAAATTTAAGCTCTGCTTCAACCTTGTCGCCATCGGTAACGGCTACAAAGCGCATGTTATCTCCAAAACGGGCAAATTTGCCACCCTGCCAGTCATACCATCCGGCAGCGGCACGGCTCCAGTTGCCTATCTGTTCTTCCACATCGGCAGCCTGCCAGTGGCCTACAACCACTTTGCGGTTTTTGCGCATGCGCGATACCATAAACCCAAACTCACGGTCGCCGTGGGCGCTCTGGTTAAGGTTCATAAAGTCCATATCGATAGAATTCCACGGAATGTCGCGGTTGTATTGTGTGTGCAGGTGCAATAGCGGCTTGTTTAAAACAGCAAGGCCCCTTATCCACATTTTAGCAGGGGAGAAGGTATGCATCCAGGTAATAACCCCTATTACATTTTCGGTAGTATTTGCGGCCAGCAGGGTATCATATATTTCCTGGGTAGTTTTTACTGTAGGCTTGTATACCACACGCACCGGTATTTTACCCGATGCATCCAGGCCTTTTGCAATTTCCTGAGAATGTTCTGCTACCAGTTTAAGCGTTTCTTCACCATAAAGGTGCTGGCTTCCGGTTACAAACCACACCTCAAATGTTTTTAAGTCAATCATAACTTTGTTGTAAAAATTTGTTGTTTGTTTTGGGCTATGGCCCCGTTTCTTCGGTTTATTTTTATTTAATTAATGATGATACACTACTATAAATAAGTGTCGAAATAACACTAATTTTTTGACATATACAAGCCTTAACCCAAAAAAATAAAGATTTTATAATTTTAGGCTATAAATATTGTAATCTGTAAAAATTGATGCAATTTGAATGTCATTTTATTGCCAGCCAAATTATAAAATATTTTTAATAATCAGGCAAACGATAGTTAACTTACTTATGGTCAAATATACCATAAATATTTTTTTATATGCAAGTGCAAAGTAAATATTTGTTAAATAGATTTAACATTTGTAGCGTTTTTAAATTTTTCTATGTATTCACTTACAAATTTATAATGACAAACTGAACATGACACCGTTTGTAGCCACCCCTGCCTGATACGAGCGAACATAGTCTACACGCAATATACGGAATGCGCCAATGCCTATGTTGCTAAACCCGGCGGTAAACTCCTGGTAAGGGGCGCGGTCTGGTGTTATAAGGTTGTGGTATCCTACAACAAGGTTCCATTGCAGCAGGTTTAGCAATGGTATTTTATTCATAATGTATCCTTTAAAATTGTGCTCGGCATGCAGCTCCAGGTAGGCATTGTTAGTACTATTAGTGTAGTATGGCAGCATGTTAAACGATTTTAATCGCTTACTATCACCCTCCGTAAAATGGGTTTGGTTTCCGTTAAAGTGCCTGTAGTCTACAAATGAGATACCGTCTGCCCCGAAGAACTTACCGCCGTTTATACCAATGCCAAAGTCGCCCTTGTTAGATACTGAAGTGTTGTAGGTAGCGGCAATACTTACAAAATCATATTTATAACGGTCAAGGTTTGCTGCAAAAGCCTTCTGGTATTCAAACGATACTTTGGGGTAATTTTCATCACCCACAGGTATTTTAGCGCCATTAGGATAGCTAATGTATTTAAACGGCCAGCGTATGTTACCGCTTATGGTAGCCTTAGTAACATACTGGGTTTCTATGGGTGCCGAGGTATAATTATAAGGCTGCAGCGGGTCGTTTGATGTATATACATCGTTATCTTTTATAAATACATAATCGGTATTGTTGTACAGTGCCTTCCTGCGCGAATATTCCACTACACCCCTGATGTTAAGCCAGCTTAAGGGGTTGCCGACATAGCCGAAAGAAAGGTACTGCTTGTCATACAGCTTCATATAGTTATCTTTAAAAAACAGTGTACTTATGGTGTTTACCAGCGGGGCTATAGGCTCATTAGGGTTAAACTGCTCTATACTGGTGCCGCCTCCTGCCGTAAATGTACCTACTTTTCTAAATCCTCTTGAGAGTGCACCCTTTACACGAAGCCTGTCTTCGGCAAGGCCATAATTAAAATCAGCCGAAGCGGCAAAATAATTTATCTTCTTGCCCCAGCGGGAGTAGCTTAGCCTTGTAGCTGTGTTCCATCCCTGTACGGTGTTAAATGCCGGAATTTCGGGTCCCCCATATTCAAAACGCACGTTTTTTGCCGTTGTGGTGTCCCTGTCGGTTTTATGGTAGGTGTAGCCGGTAATTATATCAAAAATATGGAACTTGTTACGCACCCGGGTTATGGAGTCAAGGCGTTTGGGGTCGTTCCGCACTGTACTAAGGCTGTCTTTTTTTATGTAGTCTTTAGTTTCTTCATTAGTTAAGGGCACCGGCCTTATTGTGCTCCAGTATACAGAATCTTTTTTGTTTGCGTCTTTTTCAAACGAAACCACTTCGCGGCCAAAGGTTTTCTTCTCAAAATGGTCGTGAAAAATATAATTGCTGTACACGTGGGTAAACTTACCTGTAAAGTTAATGCCGAACATACCCGCGTCAAAATCAAACGTCTGGGAGTTTTTTGCCCACAGCCCGTTATCGGCATTAAAGCTAAAGTTTTGCTTCAGGGTTAGGGTTTTAAGTGGTGGTATCTGCACGCGGTAGCCCTTAATATCAAAGTCTATGGCATATAGGGCCCAGCTGCCGTTTACTATATATATGTATCCTTCAAAAACAGGCTCCTTATCCCGGCGGGGAATCACCTTTATTTTATTTATTTCGTGCCCCTGCCCGTCAAAGCTGCTGCCCTCAAACTTGTATTTATAATAACCCATGGCGCCCTTTGCAATAGGCGATACCATTTTAACCTCAAAGTCGATAAAATCATCATAAAAGTTATAGAATGTGCCTAACGCTGTGTTATAGCTAAAGCCATTGTCGCTGCCGCTTACCTTGCTGGCTATTACTTTTTCCTTAAGGTTGTCGGGCTGTTCAAAGGTAATGTGCGATACTGTTTCACTCAGGTACATTACCCCGTTGCCCGTGCTGTCTACATAGCCTTCGGGTGTTTCTACCTTCATGCCCATTATCTTTTTGGGAAGGTTAGCTACTTTAAAAATTCCCTTGCTGTAAAAGTCGGCTTCAAAGCGGCCCGATTTTTCGCTGTTCTCTTTTTTATGGGCAATGGCTTCGCGTATAATGGCGTAAGCAGGGTCTTCAGCATTATCTATAACCAGTTCCTTCAGCTCATACTTCTCGTCCTCAAGCCTTATGTGGAGCGTGTAGGGCAGGGTAGTGGCATTAACCGCTATCTTTTTAGTCTTAAACCCTATGGACTGGAACACAAGCGTGTGGCTGCCGGGTTGCTTTACCGAAAGTTCATAGCCGCCATTTTCATTGGCGGTTGTATTAGTGTAGGTGTTTTCAAGCGCTACCGATACAAAGGGTATGCCCTGCCCGGAAGCATCGGTAATTTTACCCCTTATCTGGGCATGGGTAATGAGTGTAATAAAGAACAGGAGTAAGGTGAGTGTTTTGTTCATCGGTTTTATTCGGGTTATATGGAATTGGTATAAGCTTGTAATTTGATATTTGATAATTGGAATTTACTACATGCTATTTTTTAAAGTAGACGCGCAAAAACTTCTTTTGGTTGCATGGATAACGGCGCTTTACAAAATTTCTTACATTATAAATATACCGGTTATAACTTTAGCATTTATATTTTTGAAGGGCTTTGCATATAGCCTACTTTTGTACACACAAATAACCTAACAAAGTGGCTGAGAAAAACCGCATAACCCCACCACCCGAAGCCGGCCTTAAAACCACGCTTACCGGCATAGTAGTAAGCACAGTACTGGCAGTTATAAAAGCGCTGGGTGGTATATTTGGCAATTCTTACGCGCTTATTGCCGACGCCATAGAAAGCACTACAGATATTGTAACAAGCGGTATGCTGTATATAGGCCTTAAATGGAGCGGCAAACCTGCCGACAAAGAGCATCCCTACGGGCATGGAAAGGCCGAAGCCCTTATTGCACTGGGCATTGCCCTGGCACTGTGCGGTGCCGCCGTGGTAATTTCTATAGAAAGTATACATAACATACAAACACCGCATAAGGCACCAAAGGCGTGGACGCTTATTATACTGGGTGTGGTTATTTTAACTAAAGAATTATTGTACCGCTACGTGGTTAAAACAGGCGAGGAGCTGGATAGCGGTGCTATTAGGGCCGACGCATTTCACCACCGGAGCGATGCCATAAGTTCCGGAGCGGCGTTTATAGGCATTACCATAGGTGTGCTGGGCGGCCCCGGCTATGAAGTGGCAGACGACTGGGCCGCACTGCTGGCCGCTGTGGTAATTGTTATTAATGCCTGGCTTATAGCAAGGCCGGCCATAGGCGAACTGCTTGATGAAGAATTACAGCCGGAAATGAACATTCGCCTTAAGGAACTCGCGGCAGAAGTGCCTGGTGTGGAGTTTGTGCAAAAATGCCACATCCGCAAGATGGGGCTTATGAGCCATGCCGATATGCACATCTGGGTTAATAAAGACCTTACCGTGGCACGCGGGCACGATATTGCCCACAACGTTCAGGACCATATACAGGCCGCATTGCCGCAGTTTGCTTACATCCATATACATATAGAGCCTGCGGGGCATGTTGATTAAATTACCCAGTATAAAATATATTTAAACCAAAGCACAGCATTTAGTTATGCCGTATCTTTGGTTTCTTTATTTTAGTGCCATGAAAAAGATTACCGAAGCCATAGTGCGCAAAGATGCCTCCGTACATAAAATACAATTTGATAAAGAGTGGTTTTATTCAGTAGAAGATATGGAAGACTACCTGAATGAAAATCTTGCGGGGGTAGAAACCGTAAGCCTGCCCATGGATATTTTTGGCGAAATACTTAGTGTAAAATGTGCCACCTGGGAAGATATCGAACGATTTTTGCAAAAAGAGCCGCTGGAAAATTTTCGAGGAAGCGTGTTTAAGAACCCGCCACAACCTGCCAAAAAGCCTGCAACGCGCGGTAGGAAAAAAACATAAACCAAAACCAACCTACCACGCAAGACGACTACAGTATTACGTACCGTAACAATGTCGGCGAAGAAAAAGAAATAAACTTTACGTTAGATCCTAAAGTAGCCCAGTTGTTAAACGGCCTTAAAAACCCGTTTCAGTTGATTAAAAATTCGGCGCGGTTTGGAATCAAAGGCGCGGGTGCCATGTTCGGTGTTATAGCCGTGGCCGTTGTTATTAATGTGTTGTTTTTTATCGCAGCGTTTTTAGTTACGGCTTTTGAGTATTTTGACAAGGGGGTTATATCGCTGGTGCTGGTGGCAGTGTTAGGGTTTGTTTTCGCGTTTGTAATGATTCGCACCGCTTATTCTTTTGCCATAACAAAAGTGATTGAAGCCATATACCTTGAGGTGACACCCCTGTTTAAAAGAAAAGGCTGTGCGATGCTATTGTGAATAAAGTTGCCGACGAACTTACCAAACACAAAACACCCGATATCTTCTTGAACAACAGCGTTAACCTGTATGGCATTTACAACAGTAAACTGGAAATGCTGCCCGCATTTGCGCGTAAGGCTCTGTGGTTTATGGTTAAGCGTATACCGTTTGTAACATTTTTCGATAAAGAAATTACCGATACCATTATTGCAGGTAATAAACAAAAAGCATCCGAACTGCTTTTTACCCGTACCGATGGCTATATCAGTGGGAATGTTTTTGAAGCCAATAACCTTAAGTGGCTGTGGTGGATGCTGACACTGAATATAGTGGTGCAGCTTGCGGTAATTATGCTGAAGTTTTAATGGGGCTACTGTGCCGGCTGATGATTATAGCTAAATACCCGTTTTAATTTCCAGTTACTGTTTCCCTCTAAAATCCAGAGGCAGGTAAATTTTGCGCTACCGGTTTTAGTTACGGGTTTACCAGGCTCCTGTATATAAAATTCGTGTGTACCGGTTTCAAGCGCGCCATACATAACGCCATCCTTTTCCATAGGGCATACTTCAATGCTTTCGGCAACAGCCTTGCGGGTTATCTTCCCATAAGGTGAGTTACAAATGTTTTTTTGGGTGGCGGCTATAAATTCTTTCTTGTTTTGTACGCCCCCTTTATCGTGGTAAAACTCTAAATCACCGGCCAGTATCTCCTGTAAAACAGCATAGTTGCAGTTATTAAAACCCTGATCAAAAAGCAGGCTGTCCATTTTAATAATTTTTTGGTACAACTCAGATTCCTTATATTCCTGCGCGGTTACTACGCTACTGTAAAAAAGCGGCAGTAACATTATACTTAAAACTACAGTTCTTATCGATTTTTTACCAGCCTGTTTCATACGAGTGAAGCTAAATCTGAAATATACAATCTGAAATAAAAAAAGCAGGCCTGTAAGCCGGATTCTGTACCCGCCGTGGCGGGTCCTTATCATTTATCTGGTGGCAACATTACTGTTGCCATCTATCTGCCTACCCCCCGGCATCGGGCGGGCCGCCCTACATATAGCCGGTATACATGGCATTTCACCGCATAGAGTTTACCTGGTTTCACTACAGCATTACCTGTACATACTTTCTGCTGCACTTGTCCTCTCCGCCGGGGCGGATGACGGGCGTTACCCGCTATGCTGCCCTCTGGTGTCCGGACTTTCCTCTTCCGCCGTGGCGGAAGCGATAAGGCGGCCTGCTGGTGGCAAAGATAGCCTTTTTATTTCCAGATTTTATCTAATATACACATCCATGCATCCTAAACATTCCCGCTATTCGAACGATTGCATCATTACCAGTTTCTTATAGGTGCCATCCCGGGCTATAAGCTGGTCGTGGGTGCCCTGCTCTACAATGCGGCCGTGTTTCATTACCACTATAGTGTCTGCTTTCTGTATGGTGCTTAGCCTGTGGGCTATTACTACCGATGTGCGGTTTTGCATCATATTGTCCAGTGCTTCCTGAACCAGCTTTTCACTTTCTGTATCCAGGGCTGACGTGGCCTCGTCCAGTATCATAATCGGCGGGTTTTTAAGCACCGCACGGGCTATGCTAAGCCGCTGTTTTTGTCCACCGGAAAGGTTGCCACCGCCTTCGCCTATGTTATAATCAAGACCTTCGGGCTGGCCCATAACAAATTCGTGGGCATTTGCCACTTTAAGCGCGTTTATAATTTCTTCTTCAGTGGCGTTTGAACGCCCAATAAGCATATTGTTGCGCACAGTGTCGTTAAACAGGATGCTGTCCTGCGTTACAAGGCCGGTAAGGCCCCGCAGCGAGTTAAGTTTTATATCGCGTATGTCGGTCCCGTCTATTTTTATGCTGCCTTCCTGCACGTCATAAAAACGAGTAAGCAGGTTAGCCACGGTACTTTTACCAGAACCGGACTGCCCCACAAGGGCTACCGTATGGCCTTTAGGCACCGTAAGCGAAAAGTCTGTCAAAACATTCTTTTCATCTTTATAGAAAAACGAGATGTTTTCGATGGTAATAGTACTGTCAAACGTTTGTTTCTCAATAGCATCAGGCTTATCGTCTATCGCAACCGGGGCTTCCAGTATCTGCACGATACGCTCCGCCGATGCGGTACCCCGCTTAAGGCTGTAACTGGCCTTAGAAATATCTTTTGCTGGCGTAAGGATATTATAGGCCATAAGGATATAGCCTAAAAAGAAACCTGCTTCCATGCTCTGGTCTTCAAAAACTAAGTACCCACCATAAACAAGCAATACAGAAATAATCAGGATACCCAGGAATTCGCTCATGGGCGACGCAAGGTTTTGGCGGTTAGCCACCGTATTGCTGTGCTCAAAAAGTTTGTTGCTCGTATCGTCAAATTTTTTCCCAAAAACCGCTTCCGCAGTAAATGACTTAATGATTTTAAGTCCGCCAACGGTTTCTTCTAATATTGATAATACCTGTCCCTGCTCGCGCTGCAACAGCATCGATTTCTTTTTAAGCGTTTTACCTACCTGTGATACAAGAAATCCGGCTATGGGTATAAATACAAATACAAAAAGGGTTAGCTTAACGCTGAGCATTAGCATGGCCCCTAATGTAAAGAGTATGGTTAGCGGTTCCTTAACAATCATCTCAAGGATGTTTTGTAGGGAACTGCTTATCTCGTTTACATCGGTAGTAAGGCGCGAGATAATATCACCCTTAGTGGTTTTTGCATAATAAGAGGCCGGCAGGCGTACAATGCGGGCATACATGGCTTCCCTTATGTCTTTAATAAGGCCGTTGCGCAGGTAGGTTATAAAATAAACCGCTAAATAGGTAGTAAGGTTTTTAAGCAAAAAGATAATCATTATCATCCCGATAATGTACATAAGTACCGTAAAAACCCCAAGACGGTCTATTTGCAGGGTAAGCACATAGTTCAGAGAATCTTCAAGATATTCCTTAACATGGCCTATGCCGTGGTATACCGGTTCGTTTACAACACGTTTGTTATCTTCAAAAATTACTTTTAATACCGGTATTACCGCTATCAGCGATATGGTACTGAAAAACGCGCTCAGCACATTAAAAAAGACATTTAAAAAAACATACTTCTTATAAGGCAGTGCTAAGCGCGCTATTTTTTTATAATCACTCATCTAATTATTTGAGGTCAAGCTCCTCTACAATATTCTTGATTTTCTGGTCAAGCGCTTCTTCCACGCGCTTAAAGTTTTTAACATCGTCAAGCGCGTCGTTCACGCTGAAGTAAAATTTAATTTTAGGCTCGGTACCACTTGGGCGGGCGCATATTTTAGTGCCGTCTTCAAGATAATAAATAAGCACATCGCTCTTAGGAAAGTTTAACTGCTCTTCGGCGCCGGTAAGCAGGTTCTTAGCAGTGGATGACTGGTAGTCTTCCAGCATTATTACACGCTGCCCGTTAATTTCCTTACGTGGGTTTTCACGCCAGTCTACCATCATCTGCTTTATCTCTGCAGCACCATCTCGGCCTTTTTTGGTAAGCGATATAAGGTACTCTTTATAGAAGCCGTATTTTACATATAATTTAAGTAATTCCTGGTACAGCGAGCTGGCATTTGCTTTTGCCTGGGCCGCAATTTCACACAGCAACAGGGTAGATGTAACGGCATCTTTATCGC
Source organism: Flavobacterium sp. RHBU_24 (assembly GCF_046613695.1). NCBI lineage: Bacteria > Pseudomonadati > Bacteroidota > Flavobacteriia > Flavobacteriales > Flavobacteriaceae > Flavobacterium > Flavobacterium sp. RHBU_24. The sequence continues at coordinate 101,499 of NZ_JBKJHD010000007.1, forward strand.
GCACGGCATCGCCCACCATGTAGCCAAAGCTCTCTTCGCCACCGCCTATAAACTCCTCTTCCGGGAAGTCAACAATCATCTTGGCAATCCATTTAAATCCGGTAAGGCCCACTTTGCACTCTATGCCATAAGCACTTGCAAGCTCGTGCATCATGGGGGTAGAAACAATAGTAGAGCCTATAAACTGCTTACCATCAAGCCTGCCTTTTTTTTGCCATTCGTTAAGCAAAAACTCAGTCATTAGTATCATGGTCTGGTTACCGTTAAGGAGCGTCATAATACCGTTTCCGTTGCGCACGGCTACACCCAGGCGGTCGGCATCAGGGTCAGTACCTATTACAAGGTCGGCGTTAACTTGGTCGGCAAGCTCCACGGCCATTTTAAGGGCCTCGGGCTCTTCGGGGTTTGGCGATTTTACAGTAGGGAAGTTACCATTTGGCACTGCCTGTTCCGCTACTATATGTAGCTGGCTGTAGCCCGCATCTTCAAGCAGGTCCGGTATTAGTTTTACCGATGTGCCGTGAAGGGGGGTATATACAATTTTAAGCGCATTTTTTGCTTCGGCAGCTGTATTAAACGATGCGTTAACTAAAGATGATTTTATAAACTCTTTATCGATAGCATGGCCTATATATTCTATAAGGTCTGGGTTCGATTCAAACTTTATATCAGCGTAGTCTAAAGCCTCAATAACGGTTATTACCTCCTTATCCTGCGGTGGCACCAGCTGGCCGCCATCCTGCCAGTATACTTTATAGCCATTATATTCCGGTGGGTTGTGCGATGCTGTAAGTACAATACCGGCATGGCAATTAAGGTGTTTTACTGCAAATGAAAGTTCAGGCGTGGGGCGAAGCTCTTCAAAGAGATATACTTTAATACCGTTTGCGCTAAATACGTCTGCCACTACTTTGGCAAGGGTATCGCTATTGTTGCGGCAATCGTAGGCTATTGCTACTTTTACATCTTCTCCCGGGAACGATGTTTTAAGATAATCAGATAGCCCTTGTGTGGCCTTGCCCAAGGTATATTTATTAATGCGGTTAGTGCCGGGGCCCATAACGCCGCGCATACCGCCGGTACCAAATTCAAGGTTACGGTAAAAGCTGTCTTCAAGCTCTTTAGGGGCGCTAGCCATCATTTCTGTAATTGCTGCCTGTGTTTCGCTGTCAAAAGTAGGTGTAAGCCATACATTTACCTTGTCTAGTACTGTCTTTTCAATTTCCATGATTTTTGTGAGTTTTTATAACGTGTTGATCAGGTATTAAAATTATAAAGTTTCGCTGATTTTATAGCGTTCTTCGTTATTTTTTGTGCGAAGAATTATTTCGCCTAAAAATCCGGCCAGAAAAAGCTGCGTGCCTATTATCATTGTAACAAGGGCAATATAAAACCAGGGGTTATCGGTAACCAGTATGGTTTTTTCACTATGGTAGAGCTTATAGAGTTTTAAAAAACCAATATACAGCGCAGAAAACATGCCTATTAAAAACATAATTACCCCAATGGCCCCAAATAGGTGCATGGGCCTTTTTCCAAAACGCGACAGGAACCAGATGGTTATAAGGTCCAGGAATCCGTTTATAAAGCGGCTCATGCCGAATTTAGACGACCCGTATTTGCGTGCCTGGTGCAGTACTACTTTTTCGCCTATTTTTTTAAATCCGGCGTTTTTTGCCAGCACCGGTATGTAGCGGTGCATCTCTCCCGACACCTCTACATTTTTTATAACAACATTTTTATAGGCTTTGAGCCCGCAGTTAAAGTCGTTTAGTTTTACCCCCGATGTTTTCCTCGCGGCCCAGTTAAAGAGCTTACTGGGCAGGTTTTTCATTACCACATTGTCATACCGCTTTTTTTTCCAGCCGCTTACAAGGTCAAAGCCTTGCTGTGTTATCATGCTGTACAGGCCGGGAATTTCTTCGGGGCTGTCCTGCAGGTCGGCATCCATGGTAATAACCACGTCGCCCTCCGCACGGTCAAATCCGGCGTGCAGCGCCTGGCTTTTACCATAGTTGCTAAAAAAACGGATTCCCTTAACATTAGGATCCGCTTTACTGAGCGCCGTTATAACACCCCAGGAAGCATCGGTGCTTCCGTCGTCTATAAAAAGTATTTCGTAGCTAAAGTTATTTTCCGCCATCACTGCTGAAATCCAGCGGTGCAATTCGGTAAGCGATTCTTCTTCGTTAAGAAGAGGTATTACTATAGATAGGTTCATTAATTAAAAACCTCCTTTTTATTCCTAAGGGCAACCGCAACGATAAGGCCGATAATAATATACATAACCATACTGCTTAAATACGATTTTAAAAGCGAAAACGGTCCAAAGTTGTCAGTCTCTTTCATTGCCACTATTGTTTTTTTAATGTCTTCAGCCTTTGCGCCAAAGTTTTGCATCATAGAAACTGTCTTCTCTACAACAAGTGTAGTCATTGTTTCCTTAGCGGCCGGGTCTATTATATTAAACAATAGTATATTAAACAATATATTAATAAGACTGCCTATGGCCATAATTAAAACAAACGCCCCAAGGGCCTGTTTAAAACTTATAAACCCACCCAGTTGCTTTTTAGTTTTGGCAACTCCTATGATTCCTATTACTATATTAATGGCAAATATTGACAGGCCCACACCTATACTAACCATAAGCCCCAAATCTATAACATAGATTATTGTTGTGATAAGTATGGCAGCTACTCCCACAATAAGCCCAAAAGTTAAACCGTTTTTTTTGATTGCTTCATTCATGGTTTTTAATTTTTGTTTTGATGTTACAAATATACTAATTATGCAATATATGTCGCAAAAAAGGATGTACTGTTACACCCTAAAATTTATTGAAAACGTATTTGATTATAAAAAAATATGTGTACTTTTGCAGCCTGAATTAAATAATATAAACAAAGCTGTACCTGAGTTTATACCTTCTGTAACAAGAAGCCGCAAAATAAGGGCAGCCAAATAAAACAAAAAATGAAAAAAGGTATTCACCCTGAAAATTACAGATTAGTTGCTTTTAAAGACATGTCTAACGACGAAGTTTTTATTACTAAATCTACTGCTGACACTAAAGAAACTATTACTCACGAAGGTGTTGAATACCCGGTAGTGAAAATGGAGATTTCGCGTACTTCTCACCCTTTCTACACAGGTAAATCTAAACTTATTGATACTGCTGGCCGTATCGACAAGTTTAAAAACAAATATGCTAAATTTAGCAAAGAAACTAAAACTACTGAAGAGTAATTTAATCTCAAAATGTATACAGAAGCCCTCCGGAAACGGGGGGCTTTTTCTTTGAGGTTCTGTGGTGCTTAGTAACTTAGAGCCTCAGAAATTTTTTCATTATTGCCTTTATGAGCAGTTGAATCTTCGATTTCCAAAGGAAAGGGTGCAGCTTTTTTACTCAGCGCTAGCTGTACTCCTAAGCGACTTAGCGTCTAAGAACCTCATAACCTTTTTTACTATCTTAGCGTTATAAAATCTATCCACACCATGACCACAAAGAAACAACTATCACCCGACGGGCAGGAGGAGTTACTAACTATTTTAAAATCCCGGTTTGAAAAAAACACGAACCGCCATCCTGGGCTTGAGTGGCCTGCTGTACAGGCAAGGCTTGAAGCCAACCCAGCTAAGCTGTTTACCCTGGACGAAATGGAGGCCACAGGTGGCGAACCCGATGTGGTGGGATATGACGAAGTTGCCGGCGAATATATTTTTTATGACTGCGCGCCCGAAAGCCCTAAAGGCCGGCGGAGCCTTTGCTACGACCGTGTCGCGCTCGACAGCCGAAAAGAACATAAGCCTGCTAACAGCGCCGTAGATATGGCTGCCGAAATAGGCATTGTGCTCTTAACTGAACAACAATATCGTGAATTACAAAAACTTGGGAGCTTTGACCTTAAAACATCGAGTTGGGTGCAAACCCCGGCAGACATTCGTAAGCTTGGCGGTGCTATTTTTTGCGATTGTCGCTACAATACTGTGTTTACCTACCACAACGGCGCAGAGTCTTACTACGCGGCTCGGGGCTTTCGCGGGATGCTGCGGGTATAGTTGGTTGGTTGTTGACTTTTAGCCTTTTATATAAAAATACCCACTCTTGGGTATTTTTTTTAATGCCTTATTAAAATAGCTTTAACCCTATGAATTTAGTAACCAATAAACACAAATACTATGGAAATTAGGGTAGAACGATCGGTATTTACCGAAAATCAAACATTAGGAAAAATGTTTGTAGGCGGAGACTTTTATGCCTACACGCTTGAAGACAAGGACCGCGGACTTAATGGCGACTGTGCTAAAAAAATAAAAACAAAAACGGCAATAGATTATGGGCGTTACCAGGTGGTGCTTGCATATAGTAACAGGTTTAAAAAATACCTTCCTCTACTGTTAAATGTGAAGTGTTTCGAAGGGATACTTATACACGGCGGTAATAGCCATGAGAATACCGAAGGCTGTATATTAGTGGGGACCGACGGTGATATGAAAACAAAGATATGGAATTGTGCGAGCAAGGTTAACGGCCTCGTAGCACTGCTTAAGAAATATGAAAAAAAAGAAAAGATATGGATAGAGGTTGTTAAGGCATAAAACTATGCCTCCTGACAATTTTAATAGGCACATGTTGAAACATCAGTAATGTTAAAATTTTGTTAAAATTAATTTTTTCAGTAACGTTTATCTGGTTGTGAGCGTCTATTACTTTAAACGGCCTAATCAACCGTAAACATTTAAAATCATTTATAATTCAATCATCAAAAATTCAATCATCATGAAAAAAACGATCATTTGCCTGAGCCTTGCCCTTGCATTATTTAGTAACACAGCAATTGCCACTGCGGCTACATCTTCAACATTTGGGTTAGTTAACGAATACAGGAATGCTACGCCGCTGGCCGTTGCTATTGTAAAGGGGGATATAGCAACAGTAAAGAAATTTATTGAGTACGGCAGCGATGTAAACGAGCTGTCTAACGGACTTACCCCGCTAATGCTTGCAGCCCGTTACAACCAGGTAGAAATTATAGACCTACTGCTACAAAATGGTGCCAAAATAAAAGCCAAAGATGAAAAAGGCTTAACAGCACTTAAATATGCACAGATGAGCAATGCTACCGATGCAGTAAATGCACTTCAAAAAGCACTTGAGGCTTAAGGCATTAAATTATACTGTGAGTTGTATAATTTATTTGAAAGCATCCTGTTAATGGCGGGATGCTTTTCTTATTTTATTACCTCCTGAATTTATTTATAAGCCATATAATAAGAACTACTAAGGCTATAACTATAAATATACCTACACCCATACCAAATTTAAAGATGTCTCCCACAACTTCACATCCGGTTACCAGCGAAAGCAGTGCGGCAAACACGCCTAATTTTATTACCCTGTTTTGCATAACATTTTGTTTCTAGATTATTGAATACTTAAAAGTACGTCTTGCACTACAGAAATTTCTTAAAAATAAATTAATTGTATAAAAATTAAGTGTTTACCGTATAAGGCTAAAGTGCGAACTAAATGTTTTCTCTACACCATATTCACTATATACTGCTTTAAACCAGTAGTCGGTGGCGGGTAATGGGCTGCCATTTAAGGTACCGTCCCACCCACGGCTTGTGGGTGCTGAAAACTGGGTTATCAGTTTTCCGTATCGGTCATATATAAATATGGTAACTCTTACATTGTTTTCGGGTTTGTCAATGTTCCAATGTTCATTATAGGCATCGCTGTTTGGGGTAAAATATCGTGGGTAGCTGATAATAATGTAATTAGGCTCTACCGTAACAACAATCCTTTCAAGAGGGCTTTCGCACCCATCTATTGCCTGGCTTACATAATAGACAGTTGTTCCAATGTTCGCGGATGAGGGCACCGGTGCAGCGTTAAGCAATTGCATAGCGCCGTTGTACCACTTAATATTTGTTCCGGTTGCCGTAAGGGGCAGGGTAGGGATATTGTGCTTATAGGTTATAAGGGTTTCGGTAATGGGTACGTTGGGGGTAGGCAGTATGGTTACCACAATTTCCGTGCGGCTGCTTTCGCATCCATTTTCCAGCTGGCTTACATAGTATTTATATACCCCCGGTACGGCAGATGAAGGTACGGGACGGCTAAGTGTTCCTGCACCGCCAAGGGCCTCAGTGTACCACACCAGGCCTGTGCCCGTAGCGGTAAGCGCATCGGTAGGTTCACCCTGGCAATAGGTTATTGAGCGGCTGGCCTCGGGTGGCGGCAAAATATCTATAATTGTTACGGTTATGGCTACGCGTTCGCTTTCGCAGCCGTTTATGCTTTGGGATACATACCAGGTAGTAGTTCCGGGTACGGCTGTTTGCGGCAGGGGCGCTGTAGCAGTGCCAATACCACCCGATGGCTGGTTATACCAAAGAAGGTTTGAACCTATGGCAGTAAGTGGCAACGCGGGCGAATCCTTGCAATAGGTAAGATCCATAACGCCGGGCGTGGCAGGGACACTTGGCGCAATCGTTACCAGTAATGGCGGCGACTGGCAACCGGCGGCGTTCTTTATACGGATAAAATAATCGCCCAAGGCAAGCGGCGGCGACGTATTGAGGGCCGTCCAGGTAGCCCCGTTATCAAAACTATATTCCTGTGCGGCGGAGGTTACGGTTATAACGCCCGTGCTTATATTGCAGTCGGGCTGCTGCACGCTGACTAAAGGCTCCAGGGGCGCGGCCAGGCCAGGGTTTATATAGGCGGCTGTAGCCGGTGACACGCACCCCTGGGCGTTTTTAACCGCGACATTATAATTTCCCGGAGGTAGCCCGGCCATGCTGTTTTGGGTAACCCAGGTGATGCCACCGTCAAAACTGTAGTATGCCGCACTACTGGTAATTGTAATACCGCCCGTACCTACGGCACATGTAGGGTCGGTAACAGTGAGTGATGGTGCAGCCGGTGCGCCTGGCGGGGTATTAATGACAACAATAAGCGCGTCCGATAGGCACCCATATTCGTTAATAACCCTTATATCATAGGTGCCGGGGGTAAGCAGGCTTTTTGCATTACTGCTTTCCCATGTAGCACCACCGTCAAAACTGTATTGCGGGGCTACCGTATCTATAGTTATGCTTCCCGTCGAATCGCTGCATGAAGTAGGCTGGGTTACTGTAATATCGGGCTGTGCCGGCCGGGGTAATGGGCTGTCTACGTGCACAAACCGGTTAAAGCTTACACACCCTATCGCGTCTTTATATACCAGTATATATTCGCCTTCGGGCACGTTGGCTAATACCGGGTCAGTGCTCCAGGTAAGGCCACCGTCAAAACTAAACTCCGCGGCACCTGCATTAGTAATGGTTATAGAGCCTGAGACCGTACAGGTAGGGTCGGTATATAAAAACGTTGGCAACGGTAAAAATGCCGGCGCCGGGGATAAATAAACTTCTGAAATATATGACTCGCAGCCTGAATTGTACCTAACCTTAATTTGGTACTCACCCGTTAAAAAGGTTGCCACAGGGTTAGTACCCCAGGTTGCACCGCCGTCAAAGCTGTACTCGTCTGCCGGTGTGGTAATGGTTATGGTGCCGGTGTTGTCCATACAATTTGGCTGGACGGTTGTAGCATCAGGGGCGGGTGTTCTTGGCGATATGGTGTACCCCGGGCTTATATAACATTGCCCACCAGATGTTATCATTACAGCATATACCCCGATATTAGCCGGGGTGGCAGGCACAGCATACGATGGCTGCGTGGCGCCCGTTATGGCGATACCATTGTTATACCACTGGTAGGTTGCCGATGGCGTTAAAGAAATAGTGGGGTGAACGGTAAGCACCAGGTTGTTATCGCAGAAATTTCCGGCCTCGCCTATATAGGAATATGCTTCTCTAAGCACCAGGTTGTCGAAGAAAAAACGAGGCCCCCATAGTGAAGATCCTAAACTGGCATCCGGATAGCCGTCCGGCAGTACACCGGGTGGGGCGCCTATCATAATTGAATTAATATTAGACGGAGGGGTAAAGCTAATGGTAAGCTTCCCCCAGGATGCTACCGGGGTGTACACCGCGCTACCTATAACGTCCCAGTCTGTAGAATATGTATCTGGGCTTTCGTGAGTTGGCAATCCCTCTGTAATACAGGTTGCGTTACCAAATATTGTAATGTTTACCGGGCCGTAATTTATAACACCATTATTGCCTATGGCATCGCCGGTGCCGGTTACAGGCAGTGAGGCAATATCAAGTGTAAGCTGGTAATTTACTCCGGCCAGCAGGGGGGAATTAAGGCAGGTGCCAAAGTATTCTTTGCCATGGGTAAAAAATAAAGCACTTACCATAGCCTGGCCGTCCGGCGGCGGAACAAGGCCTGTATTAAGGATTGCAGGCGTGTAGTACCCACAGTTATAATAATCGGTACTGTCCCACCTGCATAACCAGTTAGAACAGTAATGCAGTTGCTTAATTACATAAGGGCATGTAATATATTCTTCAAAAGAAGGATTAGGTATTATAGAAGTGATGACAGGGGTGTTGCAAAAGCAATCAGGGTCGTTAATATCTATTAGGCCGTCGCCGTCGTCATCAAGGGCATTGTCGCAAATTTCCTGTGCACTGAGGCAAAGGCTGCAAAGCAAAAATAACAAGGTGAGTAATTGTTTCATCTGTCTATGTTGTTAACGCAAGTATACGTTTTTTTGATTTACCAATTGAAAAAGCGGCTTAATCGATTGCGTTACTCTTTTATTAGACAGACAAAGAAGAATGTTTTTACCCTACCCCTGATTTTATATTTTTATACAATTTAAGCATTAATGCCACATAAGTAATATTATGAAGCAAATTTGGTAGAGTTTTACCATCCTGAAAAAAATTCCACTAATTACTTTAATTTCTACTTCAAACGCTGTGCAATATGTAAATTGGAGCAATTAGTGGGGTATACTATACTTTTTTCCGGGTTATTATTACTAAAATTATGTTGCTTTAAAAATCTTTCTAAAAATAAATAGATTACTTGGCCATTTTAAGGCTTACCTAATAAGGCTAAAATGCGAGTTAACTGTTTTTTCTACGCCATATTCCTTGTATATTACTTTAAACCAGTAATCAGTGGCAGGCATAGGGGCACCGTTTAGGGTGCCGTCCCAGCCTATACCCGGCGAAAACGTTTGGTTTATCAGCTTGCCATACCGGTCAAAAATAAAAACGGTGGCTTTTATACCAAATTTTGGAGTATAGATATTCCAGGTTTCATGGCTTCCGTCGCCATTCGGGGTAAAGTACCGCGGGTAGCCAATGTCAATATAATTGGGCAGTATCGTTATGGTTATTTTTCGCAGTAAGCTGGTGCAATTGTTAATGGTCTGGCTCACATAATATACTGTTGTACCCAGTTCTTCAGATGTAAATACAGGTTTTTCGCTTAACGGCTCGTATGCATCATTATACCATATTATGTTTTCACCGGTTGCCGTTAGTGGCATTGTAATTTCATACTGTTCATAAGTTACATTACTTTCGGTTACCGGCATAGGCGGGATAGGATGTATTACTACCGTTATAGGTACCCGTTCGCCTTCACAACCATTTAATGATTGGCAAACGTAGTAATTAAAAGTGCCGGGCACATTGCTGGGAGGTGCCGGGGCGGTGCTGCTGCCAATGCCTCCCTCCGGCATTGTATACCAACGCAGCCCAACGCCTGTGGCGCTTAACGCCGTTGTGGTTGCATTGTGACAATATTCATAGTGTTGAATAGCAGAGGGGACACCCGGAGTTTCAAGCACCGTAACCTGTATGGCTGTGCGCGGGCCTTCGCAGCCCCTTATCGTTTGAGATACATAATACCACACATCTCCTACCACGCTTGTAGAGGGTACAGGGGCCGTGGCAAGCGGTGTGCCGCCCGTGGCAGTATCATACCATAAAATATTGTTTCCGGCGGCGGTAAGCGCTTCCGGTACGGCATACTGGCAGTAAACTATTGAGGTGTTAGTCGCTGGTGGCTGTACATATTCCACACCTATATAAGCGTACGACAGTTCTGATTCGCAACCTGACGTTTTAATCCGTACATAGTAATAACCTTCAGTTAGGGATGAAAAAGTGTTGGTAGCCACCCATGTAACGCCGTTATCTATACTATATTCATCAGCAGGTGTGGTAACTGTTATAGAGCCACCACTTGCGCATGTTGTATCTTCGTAGGTAAATAAAGGCGGGTTTAGTAACGGTTGTGGCAGGTAAACATAATTTTCGCCGGTAACGCAGCCTGTACTGTCTTTAATCATTATATTATATGTGCCGTAATCAAGCGCTTTAGTGTTAGATGTTTGCCAGGTAATACCTCCGTCAAAACTGTACTGGCTCGCCGTGGCGGTAATTGTTATGCTGCCGCTAACGCCGCACTGCGGGTCTACATAGGTATAGTTAATAAAGTCTAGGTTACTGAAATAACTCAGGTTTGCTACGCTCGCAATCGATATGCAGCCTGCGTTGGTTTTTGTTTTTACAGAATATATCCCCGATTGCAGTGGTCCCGAAAAATTATTTGGTGACCAGGTAACCCCGTTATCAAAGCTGTAAAATGCTGCCGGTGTATTTACTGTAATGCTGCCATCGGATATACAATTGGGTACTACTACGGTAATGTCGGGTTCAGGGTTCAGGTTATTTACCGTATATGAGGGAGATAAAAAACACTCCGGGCCATCGGTTACCCGCACCGTATATTGTGCAAGGCCAGATCCCGGCACTATGCTATACGTATCCTGCGTTGCACCAATTATTGCAATACCATTTTTATACCACTGGTAAACAGCTGCGCCTGACACGGGTATAGAAAGGCTTGCCGATAGAACAAGGTTTCCGTCGCAATAGTTTCCTGCAGAATTGATGTTTACATCAAAGTTTGACGTTTTGTTAAGAATTAAATTGTCAAATAAAAAATAAGGGTAACAGGTAACAGTGTCATAGGAGGGTGGCAGGGTGGGCGGCGCCCCTATCATAATGGCCGCAATATCGTTTGCAGGTGTAAACGTTATGGTGAGCTGCCCCCATACAGATTGCGGAATATAAGTAGCTTTGCCCAATTCTACCCAGCTTGTACTGGCTAAATTAGGGCTAAAAATTGTTTCTATGGGCAAATTTACACAGTTTTGGGTGCCATAAATTGTAATGTTAACAGGGTCATACTCAATTACCCCTGCATTACATGTTTCTAAATAGCCGCCCGCCGGAAATGACGCAATGTTAAATGTTATCTGGTAAGTGGTATCTTTAAGCATGGGGGCGGTAAGGCAGCTACCCAGGTATTCATTCCACTGTGGGTCAAAAATAGCGCCCACAATACCTTCACCGTCAGGAAATGGCAATAGCGAGTCAGAAAGGTCCCTTATTGCACCGGAATACATTTCGCAGGTATTAAGATAATCGGTAGTTGCCGTAGTTGCCTGTATCCAGCCGGTACAAAGTTCAAGCTGAGAATAGCTGGTAGGGCAACTGCTATGATCTTCAAACGAAGCATTGGGTATAATAGAAGGCACGGGCGTTTGATTGCCGCAGTTGCAGTCGCTGTCATTAAGGTCTATACGGCCATCACCGTCGTCATCTATGCCGTTGTTGCAAATTTCCTGGGCGGTAATGCTGATGCTGCAAAGTAACAGCAAAAGGCTAAGTAAATGTTTCATTGGTATTAATTGGTTACAACAAAAGTATTAATTATTAAGCATGTAATAAAAGCATTACTTATATTTTGTGTTTAAATAATATGCTTTAACTTTACATTTCAAACAGTAAACCGCATTATGAGCCATAAAGTGTTGCTTACCAGCCGCGAAGTTAATATTATCCTGCACCGTTTGGCCTGCCAGCTCATAGAAAAACACCTTGATTTCTCTGAAACCGTATTAGTAGGCATACAGCCCAGGGGCGGTTTTGTGGCACGCCGCATAAAACAGATACTCGAGAAAGAGTATAATGTTCCCGAGGTAAAACTTGGCTACCTTGATATCACTTTTTTCCGTGATGACTTCCGCCGGGGCGATAAGCAGCTTGAGGCAAATAAAACCGAAATAGATTTTATAGTAGAAAATAAAAAAGTGGTGTTTGTAGACGATGTGCTCTACACCGGGCGCAGCATACGCGCGGCGCTTACCGCTATACAATCGTTTGGACGCCCCAGCGAAATAGAATTAATGGTACTTATAGACCGCCGCTTTAGCCGCCACCTGCCCATACAGCCCGATTACCGCGGCCGTCAGGTTGATGCCATCAATAACGAAAAAGTGCGTGTATCGTGGCAGGAAAACGAAGGAGAAGATTCGGTTTATATTTTATAAAAACGCTAAACACAACAACACTACCCGGAAATGAAAGAACTAAGCGTTAATCATCTATTAGGCATTAAGTATATCAATAAAAATGATATTGACCTTATATTTGAAACAGCTGACCAGTTTAAGGAGGTTATTAACCGCCCCATAAAAAAAGTTCCCTCGCTAAGGGATATTACCATAGCCAATATATTTTTTGAGAACAGTACCCGCACACGCCTGTCGTTTGAGCTGGCCCAGAAAAGGCTGAGCGCCGATGTTATCAGCTTTAGTGCAGCCCAGTCATCGGTTAAGAAAGGGGAAACGCTTATAGATACCGTAAACAACATACTGAGCATGAAGGTAGATATGGTAGTAATGCGCCATGAAAAGCCCGGTGCCGCCCACTTTTTATCTAAAAATGTAAATGCCAGTATTGTTAACGCCGGCGATGGCGCGCACGAGCATCCTACACAGGCGCTGCTGGACTCGTACACCATCCGCGAAAGGCTGGGTGGGGTAGAAGGTAAGAAGGTGGTTATAGTGGGCGACATACTGCACAGCCGTGTAGCGTTATCAAATATATTTGCTTTGCAGCTACAGGGTGCCGAGGTAAAGGTATGCGGCCCCAAAACGCTTATACCCCGCTATATAGAATCGCTGGGGGTAACGGTGGAGCCTAACCTGCGTAAAGCGCTGGAGTGGGCAGATGTGGCTAATATGCTGCGTGTGCAGAACGAAAGGCTCGATGTAAATTATTTCCCTTCAACACGGGAGTATGCCCAGCAATATGGCCTTGATAAGGCGTTCCTTGATTCGCTGAATAAAGAAATAGTAATAATGCACCCAGGCCCCATAAACCGTGGTGTAGAAATAACCAGCGATGTGGCCGACTCGCAGCAGTCGGTTATATTAGACCAGGTAGAAAACGGTGTTGCCGTGCGCATGGCGGTAATTTACCTTCTGGCAAGTAAAATTAAGCAGTAATCCAGCCTCTTAGCTTCTTAGCTGCACAGCAGCAGGAACTCAGAATAAACATTAATAGTAAAGATTCTCACGCCTAAGCAACTCAGAACCTTTCTCATGAAAACTACCACACTTACAGATACAAATGCTAACGCCGCGGCTTTTTTAGAAAAGCTTACAGCAGAGTATAGCAGTTATAAAGATACCAACATTATTGTAGACCTGTCTGTTCAGGAAGGGCTACAGCTTAGTGACGTACTGGGTTTTTTATCCTTGTCTGACAAACACCGCAAAAGCAAAAAATCCTTTGTGCTTGTGGTTACAGATTTTGATATAGACGACGCCCCGGAAGAACTCATTATAGTGCCTACACTACAGGAAGCACACGATGTTATAGAAATGGAAGAAATAGAGCGCGACCTGGGCTTTTAGCGCACGTTAATTTGATAGTGGCAATAATAATAGTATAGCAAAGATTAACGATGAGGACCTCAGAAATATTTGTGACAGTTGACACCGTTATTTTCAGGAAGGCTGAAAACGTATGGAATATACTTTTTATTAAAAGGAAAAATGACCCCTTTAAAGGTAAGTGGGCTTTGCCTGGCGGCTTTGTAGATGTAGGCGAAGACCTGCCGGTAGCCGCCGCCCGCGAACTTAAGGAAGAAACCGGGCTTGTTGTAACCGGTATGCAGCAGCTGGGCGCTTTCGGTACTCCGGGGCGCGACCCACGCCAGCATACCGTATCGGTTGTGTATACCGGTTTTGCTGATGAAAATGCAGAAGCAACAGCCGCGGATGATGCCGATGAAGCACAGTGGTTTCCCGTAAAATCGCTGCCGGAGCTGGCTTTTGACCACTTGGATATTGTAACTTTGGCACTACAAAAACACAAATTATGAGATTTCATACCCGAAAATGGGTTAAGCCCGAAGACCTGAACCCAAACGGGACACTTTTTGGCGGAAAACTACTGGCCTGGATAGATGAAGAGGCCGCTCTCTATTCAATTATCCAGCTTGAGAACCAGCGTATTGTAACAAAACACATGAGCGAGATAAACTTTATGGCCTCAGCACGCCAGGGCGATATTATAGAGATAGGTATAGATGTGGTAAAATTTGGCCGTACCTCGCTGGTACTGCGTTCTGAAGTGCGTAATAAAATGACGCAGGAGAAAATAATTACTGTAGATAATATTACCATGGTAAGCCTTGACAGCTTTGGCCGGCCGTCTGCCCACGGCAAAACACAGATTGAGTTTGTTGACGACAGGTTGGGTAAAAACAGAATCAGTTAATACACTAATTTTCTAATGAGTTTACTATTATAAAAAACACCTGGCAGGGCTAAAAACCTGGCAGGTGTTTTTTGTTAAACAAATTTTATTTTGCTAATTGTTTTCGGGTGCTTTAAGGAATTTCCATTCGATGTAAAATGTACCGAAAGGTATTACCGAAGCTACTGCTACAATCAGGTACTTTTTAAATGACCAGTTTCTTTCTTCCTTCAATAGGTAAGCGATAATTATGTAGGCGATAAAAAGTACTCCATGCGCCATACCGGCATTATGCATATAAGCTTCATTCTTATAAATATATTTCATGGGCATAGCCACAAACAACAAAAAAAGAAGCGAGAGGCCCTCAAGGGTGGCAATTATTCTAAATAATCTGGTCATGATGATAAAATTTATGCAAATATACCCCTGTATCTTTTCCGTAGAAAATAAATTGGGATAAATATCCTGTGTACCCTTATTTATTTTCTCAGTTATGGTAAGTTATCTTACGGCTTACCTGAAATGATGGCTTTCCTTTTATTAATATTTTTTTGCTGGTCCAGTTGCCATTTTTGTCGTATACATACTCATACTCATGCGCATCAAGTACCGTATTCTCGCCCTGAACTGTTTTTGAGCTCAGCAGGTTGCCGTGCATATCATAGGTTTTTATTGTAGTTACCGGCGGCGCCCCTTTTTTGTTTATAATCCAGGTGGTTACATTATTGTTCTTGTCGTATACAAAACTCTCTGCCGTTTCAGAATTGTCATAACGTTCCTTAGTTAAATGCTTTATAACATTCCCTGCCGCGTCATAGTCAAACAGTTCTGTATATTCAGGCTTGCCCACACTGTCAAGGGTTTCTTTTTTGGTAATCTTATCACCCTCATACTCAAAATATATATGGTAATTAATCTTGCCGGAGTTGTATCGCGCTTCGCTGGTTTTTTGTTTTTTTTCGTTGTAGGCATATTTAGAAATTACCTTTACGGTGGCCACACCCAAATAAAGGTTTTCTAAAATGAGGTTGCCGGCATTATCATACTCATAAGTTATTTTATCAACAGGTGTGTCCTGCCCGTTATACGTAAGTTTTTCAGTCAGTTTTCCTCTTTGGTAACGGTTTTCTATCCTGTCTATCTGGCTATTATCGGGATTACGGCGTATAGTAGCCGTGAGGTTTTCGCCTGACGCGTCCCACTGGTTTTCGGTGATCATCATTGGCGTCCCGCCCAGGTATTGTGTACGCTTTAATATACGGTCTTTGCCGTTATAGGTTGTTTCTTCATACGGCATGTTTTCTTTAATCCATTGTTTTATGTGGATTAGCTTACCATAATCGTCAAAAGCCATATCGGTATCATGTTGGGAAGAAACCTCATGGCCCGATACTGCTGCGCCATCCGTTACCTTTACTGATTTTTCTGAAACCGACTGTACTTCACCTTTCAGTTTGTAGAACGCCCAGTCGGTTTTGCTGTGTTCAGGCTTGGGGTTGGCTTTTTTTTCTTCCGCGCATGAGGTAAGCAGTAGCAGTACCAGCGGTATATATAAATATTTCATGTGTTTGATTTGAAGTCCCAAAAATGGCGCTTTTTTTTGAAAACGGCAAGACAAGGGCAGGCTATAAATAAAAATTCCGCCCATAGTGAGCGGAATTGTAAATTGTATAATGTAGTAATTACTTAGCTAACGCGTCTTCATATTTTTTAGAAACGGCATCCCAGTTAATTACATTATAAAATGCGGTAATATAATCTGGTCTTTTATTTTGGTATTCAAGGTAATAGGCATGTTCCCACACGTCAAGCGCAAGTACAGGCTTACCTGGTACAGCAGCGCCCGGCATCAGTGTATTATCCTGGTTTGGTGTGCTGGTTACGGCAAGTTTACCCTCTTTAGTTACCACAAGCCATGCCCAGCCAGAGCCAAATTGCTTGGTGGCAGCATCAGTAAACTGCGTTTTAAATGCTTCAAAGCTGCCAAAATCTTTAGTTATGGCTTCAGCAAGCGCACCTTTAGGTTCACCACCGCCCTTAGGGCCCATTATTTCCCAAAACAGGCCATGGTTGTAATAACCTCCTGCATTGTTGCGCACCGCTTTGTTTTCAAGGTCAAGTGTGGTAAGTATTTCTTCTATTTTTTTGCCTTCAAGCGGCGTGCCTTTTACTGCTGCATTCAGCTTGTCAGTATATCCTTTATAGTGCTTAGAATAGTGTATCTCCATGGTGCGGGCATCAATATTTGGCGCCAGTGCATCATATTTATACGGCAGTTTTATAAGTTGGAATGTAACGGAGGCATCCTCGGCTTTAACATCATCCGGGTTACCCATTGCCGGGGTGGCTGCTTCTTTTTGCGGTTCCGGCACGGTTACTTCCTGCAGGGTATCTTTTTCTTTGCAGGACTGTAACGCAGTGGCAATAATCAGGGCCGAAACAAAAATTTTTATTTTTTTCATAACACGATATTATTTAGTTAATGAATTAATAGTTTCTATATATAAGGCTTTTGCCTCGTTTACGGTAAGGTGCCGCACCTGCATCCAGGCGTTCATCTTAAAGGCGTCGCGAAGGTTTTGGCCCTGATCTGCACGCGCGTTTGCCTCTCCCGCGGTTGCCTGCTTGTAGTAGGCATAAATGCGGAGCATTACATCCTGCGGCAGCGCCTCTTTCATATTAGAGGCTGTTTCATACGCTTCTTCAAAAAGTGCATCAAGGTTTTTCTCCGGCATAATAAAGTTACGCTTTTGTAGCGATAATCGTTTTACCGCCTATTGCTTTTTGATTAAGTTTAACGTTAAGTTCGGTACCAATAGGTAAAAAAAGGTCTACCCTCGACCCGAATTTTATAAACCCGGCATCAGTGCCCTGTACTACGTGCATGCCTTCTTTAGCATAATTTACAATGCGCCTTGCCAGCGCGCCGGCTATCTGGCGGTACAATATATCGCCAAAGAGGTTGTTTTCTATAACCACAGTAGTACGTTCGTTTTCCTCACTGGCTTTTGGGTGCCAGGCCACAAGGTACTTACCGGCGTGGTACTTGCTGAATTTTACTAGGCCGTTAACCGCGTAGCGGGTTACATGCACGTTTATAGGCGACATAAATATTGATACCTGAAGGCGCTTTTCTTTAAAATATTCCGGCTCATACACTTCTTCTATTACCACCACCTTTCCGTCTACAGGGGCTATTATATTATGATCGGCCGCTGTTACATGGCGTTTCGGGTTCCTGAAAAACTGCAAAATCAGTATAAGGAATGCCAGTGCAAATAGCTGTATAAACTTTAGCAGCCAGAAACTTTCTATAAACTTCTCTGCAAGCAGCACTACAGCCACTGTAACTGCCATGCCGATTAAAATAATTTTAGCGCCTTCTTTATGAAACATATTCTAAGATTTGATAATACAAAAATAAGAAAGGTATTGCAAACAATACACTATCCAGGCGGTCTAAAATTCCGCCGTGGCCCGGCATAATGCTGCCACTGTCTTTTACTCCGGACGTGCGTTTAAGCTTTGACTCTACCAGATCGCCCAAAGTACCAAATACTGAAAGGATTGCAGCAAATACCATCCATTGCAGTGGTGTTAAAAAAGTGTAGTATAACCCCAAAATATAGGCGCCCGCAACAGTAAAAACAACACCGCCGATAAAACCTTCAACGGTTTTTTTTGGGGAAATGCGTTCAAAAAGTTTGGTTTTCCCAATGGATTTACCTACTATGTATGCAAAAGTATCGTTTGCCCAGATGAGCACAAACATGCCAATGATTACATAAGGATTGTAGTCGCCTGTTAGAAACGGTAGCTTTATTATTAGCAAAAAAGGGATAATCACATATCCCAGCAGTTGCACAAGCTTACTGGTTTTATCTTTTGGGGCACTGGGCTCCTTTTTAAAAAGGTTAGACAGCAAACCCAGTGATATAACAAGCGCCGCAATATTTAACAGCAGGTTTGTATAAAAGTCGTCAGTAATATATATGCTGAATAATAAAATACCTGCCACAGCAATAAGTAAGGGAACTTTATTATCAAGAAACAATAGTTTGCAAAATTCTATAACCGATACAATTAAAAAAAAACCGAATAAAATTTTAAAACTGATAGGGGAGAGCAGAGTTGCCGCGAGCAGCAGCGCAATATACACTATTCCTGATAGTAGCCGTGTAAGGGTTTCACTCATATTACAGGTCTTCTAAAAGTAAGAGATAAAGGTTCTTGGCTACGCTGCCGTAATGCAGGAAATCTTCATCTTTAGCTTTTTCAAAATACTTTATGGCTGTAATATTAGTGGGATAGTCTTTATCGTATTTACGTTTGATGTGCCTAAGGCACTCACTCTTGTTTTCAAGTATCTGGCTGGTGGTGGCAAATATTACCATATTATCCGGCAGCTCATTTGGCTTGTTCTGTTTTATTTGCTTAGACGAAAACAGGATAGAACCTTCATCGGCTACAAGGCTTTCACAGGTTGCAAGTATAAAGCGTGGTGAACTCGTGTTTTGGTACGTAAGCTTGTTATCGTCGAGCAGGTGGTACAACCGTGGCTCAAAGCAAAGCACTTCGCACTCAAACCAGTCGTTTTCTACCAGCACGTTTAAAAACTGCTCGTTTACATCGGCTATGCTGTCGCAGTATAAAAATTTACCGCCATTTTTCCTGAAGTTCATGGTAAACATTTCGTCTACAGGTAGTTGTTCAGTAGGAAGAAAAGCGCTTTTATCTGCATTTTCTTCTCCTGATGTTGTTTCTCCCGTACCGAAAATCTTTTTGAATAGGCTCATACCTCGTAAAATCCCGCTTTTGCTTAAAAATCAAAGATAAAAAAATCTTAATTCAATTAAGCAACTGAATTAAGATTTTTAAACTTTATTTATGTTTTAGTGCTTACGCTTCGGTAACCACTTCAGGGCCAATTTTCCCGAAAGGCCTGTGTCCGAAAATTTCTTCGAGGTCGTCTTTAAATATTACCTCGCGCTCAATAAGTATATCGGCAAGCTTTGTGAGCTTATCCTTATTTTCCTGAAGTATCACAATAGCGCGCTGGTATTGACTTTCGATAAGCAGGCTTATTTCAGAATCGATAACTTTTGCCGTTTCTTCAGAATAAGGTTTAGAAAAGTTGTATTCGCTTTGCCCGCTGCTATCGTAATAGGTAACGTTGCCCATTTTTTCGTTAAGGCCATATATAGTAACCATCGCACGTGCCTGTTTGGTTACTTTTTCAAGGTCGCTTAGCGCCCCGGTAGATATCCGGTCAAAAATTACTTTCTCTGCCGCACGCCCACCCATAGTAGCGCACATCTCGTCAAGCATCTGGTCCGGCCTTACAATAAGCCTTTCCTCCGGCAGGTACCAGGCTGCGCCCAGGCTTTGCCCGCGCGGCACTATAGTTACCTTAACTAGTGGGGCCGCATGTTCCAGCATCCAGCTTACAGTAGCGTGGCCTGCCTCATGTATGGCTATGGCACGTTTTTCTTCGGGAGAAACAATTTTATTTTTCTTTTCAAGGCCTCCCACAATACGGTCTACCGCATCAAGAAAATCCTGTTTGTCTACTGCTTTTTTATCTTTACGGGCAGCGACCAGCGCGGCTTCGTTACATACATTGGCAATATCTGCACCGCTAAACCCGGGTGTTTGCTTGGCAAGAAACTCGGTATCAAGGTCTTCAGATTTTGTAAGTGGCTTAAGGTGTACCTCAAATATTTCCCTACGCTCACGGATGTCCGGCAGGTCTACATATATCTGCCTGTCAAAACGGCCGGCACGCATAAGCGCTTTATCAAGCACATCGGCACGGTTAGTAGCAGCAAGAACAATTACATTGGTATTGGTGCCAAAACCATCCATCTCGGTAAGCAGCTGGTTAAGGGTATTTTCACGTTCATCATTAGAGCCACTGAAGTTGTTTTTTCCACGGGCACGGCCCACAGCATCAATCTCGTCTATGAATATAATGGCAGGTGCTTTCTCCTTGGCTTGCTTAAACAGGTCGCGCACACGGCTTGCACCCACACCCACAAACATCTCTACAAAATCTGAACCGGACAGCGAGAAGAACGGTACTTTTGCCTCGCCGGCAACCGCTTTTGCAAGCAGGGTCTTACCTGTTCCCGGTGGGCCTACAAGCAGTGCACCCTTAGGTATTTTGCCCCCTATACTGGTATATTTTTCAGGCGTTTTAAGAAATTCAACAATTTCCTGAATCTCCTCTTTAGCGCCTTCAAGCCCGGCAACATCTTTAAAGGTTACCTTGATATCGTTTTTTTCATCAAATAGCTTTGCCTTGCTTTTTCCTATGTTAAATATCTGGCCACCGCCACCGCCGGCACCACCGCCTGCCATGCGCCGCATCATAAATATCCAGATGGCAACTAACGCTATAATAGGAAGCAGCCCTATAAGGATTTCTCCCCAAGCGCCATCAGACTGGGCACTGTATTGCTCCAGTTTACCGGCCTTATTGGCTTCGTCAAGTTTTTTTAGGAAAAGTTCGTTCTCATTACCTATGTTTACAGTATAATGCGGCCCCTTGCTGGTTTTGCCAAAAATGTCATTACGCGTTTTTTCGTGTACTTTATCTTTTAAGGCAGCTTCATTAAGGTATACTTCGGCTGTAGTTTTATTATAGGTTACCTTTTTTACCGCTCCGGCATCAAGGTATTTGTAAAAGTCAGAAAGCGATGATGTTTTAGGGTCGCTCCAGTTTGCTTCTCCGCTAAAATAACTAATAGTTAATAAAAGTGCGGCAATGGCACCATATATAACCCACGGACTTACTTTCTGCTTATTCGGTTTGTTATCTGTTGACATTTATAATTTTCAGTTCTTTTAGTAATTTGTTGCTATCGACGTTATACGGGCGTCGCCCCAAAGGCTTTCGATATTATAAAATTCCCTTACGTGTTTTTGGAATACATGTACTACTATGTTCACGTAGTCCATAAGTACCCATTCGCCATTCTCGGTACCTTCTATGTGCCAGGGCTTATCTTTTACTTCTCGGGAAACTATTTTTTGAATGGAACTTACAATGGCATTTACCTGCGTGTTACTGTTACCGTTGCATATTATAAAGTAGTCGCATACAGTATTGTCTATCTCTCGCAGGTCAAGAATATCTATATCATTACCTTTTACCTCTTCAATCCCTTTGATGATATTTGCTAAAAGCTCATCGTTGCTTACATTTTTCTTTGCCATTTAAAAAATTATATATTACGCAAAGTTACCATTTTTTGTTTTTAATTTTGAACTTAAATGTACAAGAATATCACAAGTAGCTGACAACTTCTAAATGAATATAATCAAACTCAGTGCCATAAACTCTACTAACGATTACTTAAAGGAGCTTTTAGCCACCCGCTATGTAGAAAACTTTACCGTTGTAACAGCCGAAAACCAAACCGGCGGGCGCGGCCAGATGGGCACAGCTTGGGCCGTAGAACCGGGTAAAAACCTTACCTTTAGCCTTTTGGTTAAAGACCTGCTGCCCAACGTAAATACTATTTTTTCGCTGAATGCCGGCGTGGCGGTTGGTATATCAAAGGCGCTTGTCAGTACTGGCATACCGGGTATAATCATCAAGTGGCCTAACGACATTTTGGCAGGTAATAAGAAGGTTGGCGGCATTTTAATAGAGAACAGCATAAAGAGCGACGGAGAGATATTTTCGGTCATAGGGATAGGTGTCAATGTGAACCAGCAAAATTTTGAGGGTTTACCCAAAGCATCTTCCCTTGCCTTATTTACAGGAAGGGAAATTGATAAGGAGGAACTACTGGTTGCAATACTCGAAGAAATAAAGCGTGCGGTATCGCGGCTTATTAATAAAGACGAAAAAGGTATATGGGATGATTACCACAGCCTGCTGTATAAAAAAGGTTTACCCATGCCGTTTGAAAAGGCCGGTAAAACTTTTATGGGAATTATAGAGAGCGTTACACCCAATGGCAGCCTTCGCGTGCGGCTGGAAGATGAAACTGTGTCTGAATACGGTATTAAGGAAGTGCAGCTGTTGTATTAATATCTGTTAATTAAATATTTGGAAGCTTTACCACATAATTTACCACAAAGGCCGCTAAGATTTGCACAAGGTGCACAATGAAAACCGCCCTTGGCGGGAGGGCACAAAGTTTTGCGGCCATTGGTAAGACAATAGTTCATTTCTATTTAGCTTTGTGGCCTCCGTGAAAAACTTTGTGAACCTTGTGGTAAAATTATTCATAATGTATTATAAATAAAACGATCACTTCCAATTCAGTTCCAATGCAAAGCACGGTTTATCGTCTTTTGTGATACTGAAAAACGTGGTTTTATCTTCTATAGCTTTATGTAATACCACCGCGTCTTTAAGCTGCAGTTCCCGCATAAAGTTCATGTCAAAACTTTGCAGCTGCTGCCTAAGCAGGGGCTTGTAGTCTATGGAATCAAGGCACCATTCCAGGTATTTCACGTTGTTTACGTGGTTTACAATATCAAGGTCGCTCAACACTACGCTGCGGCTTGTGGCTATTTCACTTTGCCGGCCCAGGTCAATTTTTCTAAAAGATTCCGTGGTTGCTTCCCGCTCCGGGTATTTTATAAAATGTTCGTGGGGCAATGCAAGGGTTTCGGCCTTACGTAGTTTGGTATTGAATACGGCCCAAAACGTTACACAGCCTGCAATTTTTTCTTCGCCCACATACATTTCCAGTGCGCGTATGGAGCGCGAACCCTGCAAATCATATATCCATGTTTTTACAGTAACGGTGTCGCGCCACTTGGGAAGGCGGCTTATCTCTACACGCATACGGCTCAGTACCCATGCCTGGTTGTGCTCCTGCATGTCGCTAAAGCTAAGGCCCCCTTTTTCGGCATGATAGCCGGCGGTAAGCTGCAAAATGTTACACAATTCAGTATGCTTAAGCAGGCCGTTCGGGTTGCACTGCACAAAGTTTATTTCCCATTCGTGGCTGTAAACCGACGTAAAATCAGGGGCTATAGGCATGTTGTCTTTTCTGTAATGTAATTAATAATGTCAGCTGGAGGCGTAGTAAAATCAAACCACTTAACACCTTCGGTGCGCTTAAACCATGTCATCTGCCGCTTGGAAAAACGGCGTGTATTCTTTTTTATTTCTTCCAACGCAAAATCAAGCGTTATTTCCCCGTCAAAATGGCTGAACAATTCGCGGTAGCCCACGGTTTGCAATGCATTGAGCTGCTTGTGCGGGTACAATGCCTTTGCTTCTTCAATAAGCCCATGCTGTACCATGATATCAACCCGTTGGTTAATGCGGCTGTACATCAGTTCCCGTTCGGCTTCAAGGCCTATGATTACCGGCGTAAAGCCACGGCTGTTCTTTTTGATATTAAGGAAGGAGGAGTAGGGGCGGCCACTGCCAATGCATACCTCCAGCGCGCGCATAAGCCGCTGCGGGTTTTCCTTGGCTACTTTTTGGTAGTGCACAGGGTCTAGACGCTCCAGCTCACTTTGCAGGTATTCAATGCCTCTTTCCTCAAAATCGGCAATAAGCTGCTTACGTATTGCAGGGTCGATATCCGGAAAATCATCAAATCCTTTCAACACCGCATCAATGTATAAGCCGGAGCCACTTACCATAACGGCAAAATCATTTTCAGCAAAAAGTTTATCGAGCTTTGCAAGAGCATCACGTTCAAAGTCGCCCACGCTGTAGTCTTCAAAAATGCTGATGTTTTGTATAAAATGGTGCGGGGCGGCGGCGAGTTCATCCTTAGACGGAACAGCGGTTCCGATAGCCATTTCGGCATAAAACTGCCTGCTGTCTG
Organism: Flavobacterium sp. RHBU_24; assembly: GCF_046613695.1. NCBI lineage: Bacteria > Pseudomonadati > Bacteroidota > Flavobacteriia > Flavobacteriales > Flavobacteriaceae > Flavobacterium > Flavobacterium sp. RHBU_24. Next base: position 125,846 of record NZ_JBKJHD010000007.1, read on the forward strand.
CGGAGATGATTTCGCATTTAAAATGCTTTGCTATCTCAATAGCCAGTGCAGTCTTGCCAATGGCTGTAGGGCCTATAACGGTAATAAGAAATTTAGGCATCGGCATTGGTTTTCAGGGGTGCGGCGCAGTTGTAGCAAAACCGGGCATCATCGCGGTGCTTGTTAGCGGTACAGTTAGGACATACCTGGGTATTGAGCTGGGTTTTGTCGTTTAATATCTGCGCTGTAACAAGCCCGGTAGGCACGGCTATAATGCCATACCCCATTATCATTATGATGACTGACACAAACTGCCCCAGCGGGGTAATGGGCGTAATATCGCCAAAGCCCACCGTGGTGAGTGTTACAATAGTCCAGTAAATACTGGTAGGGATACTGGTAAAACCGCTCTCAGGGCCCTCGATTACATACATAAGTGTGCCCAGTATAATGCAGATAACCATAACGCTATAAAGAAACACTGCTATCTTTTCCCTGCTTTTTTTAAGCGCTGCCGTAAGCTGGTTAGCAGCGCCTATAAACCGGGTAAGATGGAGTATCCTGAACACCCTGAGCAACCGTATGGCACGTATGGATATAAGAAAACGGTAGCCATAGCCGGGAAATATAAAGCCTATATTCATGGGAAGCGTTGCAAGCAGGTCGATAATGCCATAAAAGCTGAAAATATACTTAAGCGGTTGCTTTACAGACGCTATACGCGCTATGTATTCAAGGGTAAAAAATATGGTAATAATCCATTCTATAACAGAGAGGGCGCTGCCATATTGTACCATTACCGATGTTACGGTTTCCAGCATTATTGCCACAATGCTTAGTAAAATTACTATAAGCAGTATAATGTCGAAGGTTTTACCTGCGGCGGTATCGGCTTCATAAATAATGGTATGCAGCCGGTGTCGTTGCTTTTCGGGAAGCAGGCCCCTGTTTATAGGTTCGGGTGTATCCATAACGTAAAGATACAAAACCTGCTAAAGGCGTATTGTTTTAAGCGCTTTCTTTTTGCGAATATATTCCTGGATTATCTTTTTCGCATCCTTGTTATTGTCCATGGGGATAAGGATGTTCTTGAGGATTTCGATGTTATTTACCTGGTAGTTAAGGTTAAAAAATGCGTAGCCTTTATAAATACCATTTTCAATAAGCACAGCGCTACGCTCATCAACAGCCCGGCCCCGGTCTATAATGATAATGCTCTGGTTATAAAAGCTGTTCGCATTTATAAAATCGATAACCCGCGCGTTATAATCGTTAGCCGACTCCTTGCCAATGCAGGCACCGTTGCAGTTGCCCAGCCCATAAGGAAAACAGGCCTCTTTTACCGAGGGGTCCATGCCATTTACCTTTTGGCACAGCTTGTATTTTTCGGTAATGCGGTACTGCGCACTTTTCGCTTCTGCGGGCCCGGGAAATGAAATAACTTCTTTTTTCCTGCCGTCGGTCTTATCAATTTTCAGCGCGATATAACCCTCTTTATCAATAACCGGATATAACGACAGCGGAAAAACAGTCTTCTTTTGGGCGCGGTTCAGTATGGGTTTATTTACCTTAACTTCCTGGCATTCTTTAAGCAGTGCAATTAGTTCGCTGCCCGTTTCCTCATACGTAACCGTATAGGCATCGCGCTGAATACGTTTCGACTTGCGCGAAGTACCTGTAAAATGCTGGTTTACCCGTTTTTTTATATTGCGGCTCTTGCCAAGGTAAATAAGCGTGCCATCTTCTTTATGAATGTAATAGACCCCCGTGATAGCCGGTATGCTTTCCAGCAAGTCCTTAAGGCGGGGTACAAGCCCTTTCTTCTCGGTTTCGGTTTTGATAAGGCTTTTTACAATCTCTTTTTCTGTGTCTTTTTGCAGTAATAACTTAAAGAGTTGTACCGTGGCTATGGCATCTCCGGTAGCGCGGTGCCTGTCGGTAATGGGTATGCCCAGCGAGCGCACCAGCTTGCCCAGGCTGTGCGAGGGCTGCTCGGGTAACAATTTCTGGCTGAGTTCTACGGTGCAGAGCGTTTGCTTTTCAAAATCGTATCCCAGGCTCTTGAATTCGGTGCGCAGCACGCGATAGTCAAACTGGGCATTGTGGGCCACGAGTATGCAGCCGTCGGTAATTTCAATTATACGCTTGGCTACCTCAAAAAACTTAGGGGCGCTACGCAGCATGGCATTGTTAATGCCCGTAAGTTTTACAACAAAGGGCTGTATGGGTTTTTCGGGGTTTACAAGGCTTATAAACTGGTCTACAACCTCATGCCCGTCAAATTTGTATATGGCAATTTCTGTTATTCCTTCTTCGTTAAATTGCCCACCGGTAGTTTCTATGTCTAGTATTGCGTACAAAAATTCGTTTCAGGTTTAAGGTTTCAGGCTCGTTTTAAAGTTGTGTATGGTTCATTCAAATGACCAAATCAACTAATCAACAAATCTCCTAATGCTCCAAATATACAAAATTATCTGTTTCCAAATATGCTGCTTCCTATCCTGACCATATTACCTCCGCAATCAATTGCTATGCGATAGTCGCCGCTCATTCCCATGCTTAAAGTTGACAGTTGAAAGTTGACGGTTGACGGTTGCTTACTCAGTTGGTCAAAAATGCTTTTCAGATATGAGAATTCTTTGCGAATCTGAGCCTCATCATCGGTAAATGTAGCCATGCCCATTAGTCCGGTAATACAAATGTTTTCCAGTTGCTTAAATTCATCTGATTCAAGTAGTGCTTTAAGTTCTAATTCATTAAGCCCAAATTTTGTATCTTCTTCAGCTATGTGAATTTGCAGCAGGCAGTTGATTACTTTGCGGTAGCGTTTTGCCTGCCTGTTGATTTCAACCAAAAGCTTAAGGCTGTCTACACCGTGGATGAGGCTCACAAAAGGCACCATGTACTTTACCTTGTTGGTTTGCACATGGCCTATCATGTGCCACTGGATGTCTTTAGGCAGCTGCTCCCATTTCTCCACCATTTCCTGCACTTTGTTCTCACCAAAAATGCGCTGCCCGGCGTTGTAGGCTTCCGTAAGGTCAGCCACGGGCTTAGTTTTGCTCACTGCCACCAGGGTAACGTGGGGCGGAAGGGAGGCTTTTATGGAGAGGATGTTATTTGCGATACTCATTTTTAGTTTACAGTTTACGGTTATTAGTTTACAGCCAGTTGTGTGGGTTAAAATCGAACAATTGAACGGTCCATCTATCGATTCTAAAATACTAACAATCTATAATTCATACACCACCAGCCCGCTCCTGAACTTCGGTTCAATATACGTACTTTTTGGCGGCATTATCAGGTTGTTGTCTGCCAGCTCTTTTATTTCATCAATAGAAGCCGGATAGAGCATAAAGCCAACGGCAAAGGTGCCTTCGTCTACCATTTCTTTAATTGTGGTAATGGGTTTGTTGCCGGGAATGTACGTAATGCGCTCATCACTACGCAAATCGTTAATATCAAGTAATGGCTGAAGTACTTTGGTGTAAAGTATCTGTGCATCAAGCGCCTGGTGTACGGTCGCAAATTGTTTGTGTTTCAGGGTAAGACTGTAAAATTCACCACCAACGTACATGCCAAACTCAAATTTTTTATCTGGTTTCCAAAGTTCGAGGTGACGGTTTTCAATGTCAAAATACTTTGCCAGTGCACTTAAAAAATCGGCCTTGGTCAGCCCGTTAAGGTCGTTTACCAGGCGGTTGTATTCATATATCTTCAGGTCGCTTTCCGCGATGAGAAAGCTCATAAAATAATCCAGGTTTTTATTTCCCGATTCCTTATCCTGCTTATACAGCAGTTCCGCAGATGCAGAACGGTGGTGGCCGTCGGCTATGTACAGGCTGGGCATATTGGCAAACTCCGCCTGTAGCCATGCAATTTCCTGTGGGTCTTTTATGCGCCACAGCGTATGCTTATCACGGTTAAGCGAAGAAAACAGGTACAGCGGGCGGCGTTGCTTGCGCTGGGTTATCCATTGTTTCAGGTCGGCATTATCAGGGTAGGTGATGAGCACCGGCTCGGTATTAAAGCCTGTTTGGTGCAGGTAATCTTTAAAATATTCTACTCGATATTGTAGCGTGTCTTCGTGCTTTTTGATGATGTTATTCTGGTAATCGGCAATAGAGGTTCCCGCAATGATGCCCGTAAATACTTTATTTTTACTCTGAATTTCATACAAGTAAAAAACCGGCGTGGCTTCCTGCTTTAGTATTTCCTCATCTTTATATTCCCTGTATTTTGTATGCACCGATTTAAACCGAATACTCTCACTAAGCTTGTGCATATTTACATAAGCCGGGTTAAGCACATGCAAAAACGAGAACGGGTTATAATCCAGCTGCGAGGCGAGCTCAGCGGGGCTGTATTCGTCGTAAGAACGGCAGGTTACCAGGCTTACCTTATCGCGTGCCGGGCGTACCGCCTTAAATGGTATTATTGTTGCCAAAGAATTTGTTTAAAGTTTCAGGTTTAAGTTTGGAACACAGGTGACACTGATTTACTAGATTATCGCAGATTTTTTAGGGTGCTGTCATTGCGAGCGGAGGAACGGAGCGCGGCAATCTAATACTTTACATTGACAAATATTCTTCCACTACGCTTCGCTTCGGTCGGAATGGAAACTGCCAACTACGATGGAATACTGAGCACTGACTACTGGCCAGGGACTACTTCTTATACGCTACCTTCTCCGCTTTTTTACTCTCGCTGTAATCATAAAACCCTGCGCCCGATTTTACACCAAGCTTGCCGGCGCGCACCATATTTACCAGTAGCGGGCATGGGGCATATTTAGGGTTCTTAAAGCCATCGTACATTACGTTTAATATACTCAGGCAAACATCAAGGCCAATAAAGTCGGCTAACTGTAGCGGCCCCATAGGGTGCGCCATGCCCAGCTTCATTACGGTGTCTATTTCATACACGCCGGCCACGCCGTTATACAGGGTTTCTATAGCCTCATTTATCATGGGCATCAAAATACGGTTTGCTACAAAACCCGGGTAATCATTAACCTCAACGGGTACTTTGCCCAGCTTTTCGCTAAGGTCCATAATGCTTTTTGTCACGGAATCCGAGGTATTATACCCCCGTATGATTTCCACAAGCTTCATAATAGGCACCGGGTTCATAAAGTGCATGCCTATTACCTTGTCCTGCCTGTTTGTTACCGCCGCTATCTGCGTGATTGATATAGATGAAGTATTGGTAGCCAGTATCGTTTCGGTGTCGCAATAACGGTCAAGGTCTTTGAATATCTTTAGCTTCAGGTCGGTATTTTCGGTTGCAGCTTCCACTACAAGGTCGGTATTTACCACGCCATCCTCAATATCGGTATAGGTAATGATGCTGCCTATGGTTTTGTGCTTATCAGCTTCAGTAATTGTGCCTTTAGCCACCATACGGTCAAGGTTGGCCGCAATGGTATTCATACCTTTTTCAAGCGATTGTTCCGAAATATCTATCAGTTTTACATTAAAGCCGCTTTGGGCAAAGGCGTGTGCTATGCCGTTGCCCATGGTTCCGGCACCTATTACTGCTATGTTTTTCATGAGTTTATTTGTTCCTTGTTATTTATAAAAATTGCGGATATTTATTTATCCGCAATTATATTTTAGGTTCAATTAATTATTAAAACACGCCACTATCCTATGAGCAATCCTAAGCGCTTCAGTGCCGTCTTCCAGTGTAACTACTGGCTTGGTGTCATTATTAATGGCATCTGCAAAGGTTTCGAGTTCGTCCAGTATGGCATTGTTTGCGGCTACATCGGGGCTTTCAAAATAAATTTGTTTCTTGATGCCCTCAGCATTTTGCAGTATCATGTCAAAATCCCCCGGCACTTCCGGCGCGTCTTTCATCTTAACTACTTCACATGCTTTTTCCAGGAAATCTACCGATATGTAAGCATCCTTCTGGAAAAAACGGCTCTTGCGCATATTCTTCAGCGAAATGCGGCTTGCGGTAAGGTTAGCCACACAGCCATTCTCAAACTCAATGCGGGCATTGGCAATATCGGGCGTGTCGCTAATAACCGATACACCACTTGCATATACATTTTTTACCGGCGAATTTACAACGCTCAGTATCACGTCGATGTCGTGTATCATCAGGTCGAGTACCACAGGAACATCAGTACCGCGCGGGTTAAACTCAGCCAGGCGGTGCGTTTCTATAAACATCGGGTTTTCTATCTTTGCCTTTGTAGCTATAAAAGCGGGGTTAAAGCGCTCTACGTGGCCTACCTGGCCTTTAATATTATGCTGGTTAGCAAGGGCAATAATTTCCTCTGCTTCTTCTATTGTATTAGAAATGGGTTTTTCTACAAAAATGTGCTTACCGGCAGCGATTGCCTCTTTGGCACATTCGTAATGGCTCAGGGTAGGGGTTACAATATCAACTACATCTACCGCTGCAACGAGCTCAGCGATGGTGTTAAATTTTAGGTAGCCAAATTCCTTTGAAACTTTTTCAGCGTTATCACTGTTTGGGTCGTAAAAACCTACAAGTTCGTATTTATCAGACTGGTTTAGTAAACGCAGGTGGATTTTACCAAGGTGCCCCGCGCCCAAAACGCCAACTTTTAGCATATTGATTCAGATTTTAAACAAAAATAGTGTTATTTACGCTGAATTTCCAAAAATCAGTTAACCAAATGCTGCTCAATCACTAATAATTTATAATAGTAACTACTTTAACTTTGGTTTGGAAAATAGCCTCTTTGTTTGCTATTTTTACCAAAATATTACCGCCTTAACTTTGAAAGACACCGCCAAACATCAGGGACTTCGTAATCAACTCGTAACCGTTTTAGAACAGAAAGGCATTACGGACAAAGCCGTATTAGATGCCGTTAAAAAAGTGCCCCGCCACCTGTTCCTTAACTCCAGTTTTGAAGATTATGCTTACCAGGACAAGGCGTTCCCCATAGGGGCGGGGCAAACCATATCGCAACCCTACACAGTGGCCTATCAGAGCCAGCTGCTTGAAGTTAAAAAAGACCATAAAGTGCTTGAAATAGGTACCGGTTCAGGCTACCAGACCGCCATTCTTTTTGCTATGGGGGCTAAAGTATATAGTGTAGAGCGCCAGAGCGAACTTTTTAAAAGTACCTCTATATTACTGCCCAAGCTTGGCATCCGCCCAAAACACCTTTCCTTTGGCGATGGTTATAAGGGATTGCCTAACTATGCACCATTTGACAGCATTATTGTAACCGCCGGCGCGCCCATGATTCCGAAGCCGCTTATGGCACAGCTGAAAGTGGGGGGCAGGCTGGTAATACCGGTAGGCGAGGAAGGCAAGCCCCAAATAATGAACCTGCTGATACGCAAAAACGAAACCCAGTTTGAAAAACATGAACTTGGAGAATTCAGGTTTGTGCCGTTATTAGAGAATAAGAATTAATACTACAACTTCTTTTTTGGAGAATTTCTCGTTTTTAGTGTTGATAACTTTTTTTTAGGCCTCTATCTTCCACATCATATTACTCACATTGCACAAATTGCTTAACTTTTTTCATTTTGATGCCTAAAATCGAAACAGTTTTTCGTACTGATAATCAGTGTGGTATGTTTTTTGATTCTTGGCAGGGTGCCAAATGTTAATAACTCATTTTTACTGAACACGCCGCTTCAGTACTTTACAGTGTTTTTTGTTTATGGTTTAAAGTTTTTTTGAAAGTTCAGGTCGGCATAAAATTTCCCAATCTTTTGACTGAACAAACCACTTCAGTACTTCGCATAAAAAAAGTCAAAAGAATAAAAGTCGAAAGTCAAAAGTCCGTTACGTTATCCACGGACTTTTGACTTTTATTCTTTTGACTATAAAAAACTATTTATATTCCTTCTTTATCCTGTCAAGATCACGTTTAGTATCGCGCTCCTTCATGGTTTCGCGCTTGTCGTAGTTTTTCTTACCACGGCAAAGGGCAATATCTAGTTTTGCACGGCCTTTCTCATCTGTAAAAAGGCGCAGTGGCACTATCGTGAGGCCTTGATTCTGTACTGCTTTTTCAAGGGTTTTCAGCTCTTTGCGGTTCAGCAGCAGCTTGCGTGCGCTTTTGGCGGTGTGGCCAAAGTTTCGGCTAAACATGTATTCCTCAATAGTGGTATTAATGGCAAAGAGTTCGTGGTTTTGGAATTCGCAAAAACTTTCGGCAATAGAAGCCTTGCCCAGGCGTATGGATTTTATTTCGCTGCCGGCCAAAACAATGCCCGCCGTGTACCGGTCGATAATCTCAAATTCAAAGCGCGCGCGCTTGTTTTGTATGTTTACAGTTTTTAGCATAAGGAGTGCAAAGGTAATAACAATAGTTTAATGTAGCAATAACTTATGCCTGGGCAATTTTTGTAGTGGCAATAGCCCCAAGGCAATTCTGCGGAATGTTAAACGCGTCTACAAGCGGCACGGCATCCTGGCGGATTTCCCAGCACAGCTGGCTTACCAGCTTACGCACGGCTTTGGTTTTTACGCCTTCCATATAACCCTGCTCCAAGTACCAGCCTTTATGCTCCTCAATTTTATTCAGCGCAAAAAGGTTATACAGCCTTGTAAGAACTTCTTTTAACGGGGTATTGGTGGATGCTGTTTCCAGTTTTGCCTGGAACTGCTCCAGTATTACCCTGTCCAAATAAGAGTCGGAAATTTGCAGCATGTGAGGGTGCATTATGTTAGCCGCATCAAAACCATCAAGCCCATCATCTACCAGTTTTTTAAAGCGCCTTGCGGCAGATGCTACCAGCTCTCGTTCCCTGTATTTAAACGCCTGCAAATGGAAGGCAGGGTCTTTAAGGTGAGCATCGTCTGTATTGCGGGTAGCAAACGGGTTTTTCTCAGTAATGCCGGTTTTTGCCTGCTCTACCACATAATTAAAAATGGTACTCACGTTCATTTCACCAAATTCCTTGCGGTATTCGCCCAGGCGGTTTTTGGCTGTTAGTTGCATCAGTACGGTATTATCTCCTTCAAACGTGGTGTATATTTCGCTGTCGTTCTTTAGGTCGTCTATACGGTTTTCGCTCAGGTAGCCCTTGCCGCCACAGGCTTCGCGGCACTCCTGCAAGGTATCGCGCACGTTCCAGGTAGTGTAAGATTTTAACCCTGCGGCCAATGCTTCAATCTCTTGCATATCATCCTCGGTGCGGTTAATAAAGCGTTTGGTAAGATATTGCAGGGCAAACGTAAGCGCATACGCATTCGCCAGGTAGGGCATGAGCCTGCGCTGGTGCATGCGGTAGTTGAGTATGGGTACTTCATTGCCACCTTCGGGGCCAAACTGCCTGCGCTTGTCGCTGTATTTTATAGTCGTCGCAAGGCCTACTTTAGCTGCCGCCAATGCCGAACGCGGTATGCCTATACGACCGCCCACTAAAGTTCCCAGCATGGTAAAAAACCTGCGGTTATCGCTGGGTATGGGGCTTTCAAATGCGCCCGCTTCGCTAACGCTGGCAAATTTATCAAGCATGTTTTCATACGGAATGGCTACATTATCAAAGTAGATAATGCCGTTGTCCACACCATTTAGGCCCATTTTGTGGCCGCAGTCTTCAATGGTAATACCGGGTAATACTTCTTTTTCCTTATTGCGAATGGGTACTATAAACGCATTCACGCCATAGTCTTTGCCATCTATAACAAGTTTGGCAAACACGGTCGCTGCCTCGCCATGGGTGGCAGCATTGCCTATGTATTCTTTGCGGTCGTATTTTTCGGGGGTATTTATGGTAAAGCTGCGCGTGGCATGATTGTAAGTAGCCGTGGTGTGTATACCCTTAACATTACTGCCGTGGTGGGTTTCGGTCATAGCGAAGCAACCGGGCAGTTCCAGCGAGCCAATTTTTGCTAGGTACTTTTGGTGGTGTTTTTCGGTTCCTAAAAATAAGATACTCATGCCCCAAAGGCCAAACTGCACACCAAATTTAATCACAAGGCTCAAATCCTGGTAACTCAATGTTTCCATAATGGCAAAGTAGGCTTCCATATCGCCCTGGCCGCCCTGTGCTTTAGGGTAAGCATAACTGCCCAGGCCTTCTTTGGCTAACACTTTGCACCACTCCAGCACCTTTTCGCGGAAAGCGGCTACATCGCTATCTACTACAGGATTAAAAGCATCGGTGCCTATAATTGCTTTTACTTTATTGATTATACCCGCGTGGTCGCCGTCAAGGAAAGCTGTCATATCGGCAATATCAAAGCTTTGTTCGGTATTGTGCTGCTGGGTGACGCTTTGTGCCTTGCGGGAATATTGTGCAATTGCATCGCTCCCTATAATGCCCAGTTGTTGTTCAAGGAGCACAAGAGCCGGGGCGATGGTTTTAATGTCTTCCTCTTTTAGGGCAGGCCTTTCAGCATTGGCTATCATGATGCCAAGGTCGGTAAGCGAAGCTACATTTTTGCCGTTAGCAGTCAAAGCAGTATCTATTTTTTCCCGCCAGTGAAAAAGTTCAGATCGGGTAGGGGGTGCGTCAGCATTTATTTTAGATTTCAGGAAGTCTTTCTCTGCTTTGGTAAGCCAGTTTTGTGCGTTTATAAAGTCGGCTATAGACTTATATTCATTGGTAGTGAGTTCATTATCCTGCCAGGCGTGATACAGTAGTGGTAGTAATATTGCAAGTTTAGGGTCGTTATTAAAAGTAATGTCCATTGTTATACGTTTGTTGCCCTAAAAATAAGCATTATCTTAGGTTACGTTCTACAAAGGAGTGTTAAAAAAGCGGCTAAGCTGCTTAGAAGCTAAGTGGCTTAGTGGCTCAGAAGCCCTTCAAGCTTTGCGTGCTGCAACAACATAATCGTCTTTGCATCCTTAATCTCGCCCGATTTTATCATGCCGTAAGCTTTGGTAAAAGGCAGTTCCAATACCTCGATATCCTCGTTTTCTTCGTCAAGGCCACCGCCTTCGCTTGTTTTCATGGCGCTGCTGTAGGGTGCTATAAAAAAGTGTATGGTTTCGGTAACGGAGCCGGGTGACATATATACTTCCATTATCTTTGTTACCTCGCCTATGGTGTAGCCGGTTTCTTCCTGGGTTTCGCGCCGTATGCATTCTTCAGGTTCGTTGTCGTCCAGCTTACCGGCACAAGCCTCTATCATCATGCCTGTGGGGTTACCGTTATACCAGGTAGGTATGCGGAACTGGCGGGTGAGTATTACTGTGCCTTTTTCTGTATTGTATAATAGTATTGTAGCGCCGTTGCCACGGTTGTATACCTCCCTCTCGGCTATGCCGGGTAGTTCATTTTCGTTTTCAAATTGGTAGGTTACCTTTGTAAGGGTGGCCCAGTTTTTACTGAGCAGTTCTTCTGAAAGGATTTTAAACTTCATAATATTTTCTTAGAATTTGCCGTAAATGTAATCATAATGAATTAAGCATAAATATTGATTACGATTATTAAAATGCTACGCTGCTTTTATTATGTAACGATACTGCTTTAGGTTTTTGCATTACATTTGTATTATAAAATGCATACACATGTCAGACCTTAGTGATTACCGCAAATCATACGAAAAAAGCGAACTTACGGAAGAAAATATTCCGCAGGAGCCTATCGAACTTTACCGAAACTGGTTTTTAGAAGTGGAAGCAACGGGCGTTGGGGGCGAAGTTAACGCAATGACAATTAGTACACTGGGGTTAGATGGCTACCCTAACAGCCGCGTGGTGTTGCTTAAGTCGTACAATTATGAAGGATTTGTATTCTTTACTAATTATAACTCGGATAAAGGCAGGGCTATTGAAGCCAACCCTAACGTATGCCTTAGTTTTTTCTGGCAGGGTATGGAGCGTCAGGTAATTATTAAAGGTAAGGCCGAAAGAACCACGGAGAATATCAGTGATGGTTATTTTGACAGCCGTCCTGATGGCAGTAAACTGGGTGCGTGGGCCTCTGAACAAAGCGGCGAAGTAGTATCGCGCCAGTACCTTGATAACAGGCTTAAAGTACTTGAACATGAGTTTGCCGGAAAAGAAATTCCGCGCCCGCCGCACTGGGGCGGTTACCTGGTACGGCCCACATCAATTGAGTTCTGGCAGGGCAGGCCTAACCGTATGCACGACCGCATCCGCTATATTTTGCAGGATGACTACAGCTGGAAAATTATCAGGCTGGCGCCATAGCGTAAGCCGAAACGAAAATTAACAAAATTTAAAGAGTAATACGTTTTTATTTTCGGACTTTTAAAATATTGATACTAAAAACCAGAAACGTATGAAAACCCTGATATTGATTCGCCATGCCAAGTCAAGCTGGGATGCACCCCTTACTGATAAAGACCGCCCGCTTAACTCCCGTGGCATAAGCAATGCCCACCTGGTTGCATCGCATGCGGCGCAGCACCTCCCTACATCATACATAGTATGGAGCAGTACCGCAAAGCGCGCAAAAAATACAGCCTATATATTTGCTGAAACGCTGTTTATACCTATAGATACCATAAATTTTAGGGATGACCTGTATACGTTTGATGAAAAAAAGCTCGAAAAAATAATAAAATGCTGCGATAACCAATTTGATAACCTAATTCTTTTTGGACATAATGAGGCTATTACTAATTTTGTTAATATCTTTGGAAACCGCGCTGTAGACAACGTGCCTACATCCGGTTTTGTTTCCATTTCGTTTGATGTAAACGACTGGAATGACATCCGCAAGGGTATAACAAATGTGTTACTATTTCCAAGAGATTTAAAACAATATGATTCACCACTCACCGGTAAACCTGTATACTGACAGGGAAAAAAGCTGGCTCGCCTTTAACGCCAGGGTGCTACAGGAAGCTGCAGATGAAACAGTTCCGCTACTTGACAGGCTTCGTTTTTTAGGGATTTTTTCAAATAATTTCGACGAATTTTTCAGGGTACGCTACGCTGCTATCCGTCGCCTGAGCCTTGAAGGCATTACCAGCGAAGAATTGCCGCTAAACCATTCTGCACACAAGCTTTTAGGCGAAATTACCGATATAGTTATCGAGCAGCAGTCTGAAAGCCTCCGTATACTAAGCCTTATAGAAAAAGAGCTTGAACGGGAAAATATATTTATGCTTAATGAAACCCAGCTGAACCGCGAACAACAGCTTTTTGTGAAAGATTTTTTTATACAAAAAGTAGGGCCGGAGCTGGTAACCATCATCCTTAACGACCTGGAGGAATTCCCAAGCCTGCGTGATGGCTCCGGCTACCTTGCCGTAAAGCTTAACATGAAAACCAAGTTAGGTACAGACGAAGACGAAGATGGCTTTTTAAGCAAGCATAAAGTGCGCTATGCGGTTATAGAAGTGCCACGTACCATAAACAGGTTCCTTATACTTCCTTCAGCATCTGAAAAACAGTACATTATTATGCTGGATGACGTTATCCGTTTTAACCTCGACAGCATTTTTAATATTTTCAAATATGAGAGCGTTACGGCCCACATGATAAAAATTACCCGTGATGCCCAGCTCGATCTCGACAGCGACCAGAGTAAGAGCCTTATGGAAAAAATTTGGACTGGGGTAAAAGACCGGCGTATAGGCGAACCCGTACGCTTTGTATATGATGTGGAAATTGAAAATGATACACTACAGTTCCTGCTTACAAACCTTAAAATAGATGCGTCTGACAGTATTATACCCGGCGGGCGCTACCACAACCGCCGCGATTATATGGATTTCCCCACGCTGGGCCGTAACGACCTGCTGTACCAGCAAAATCCGCCGCTACCAGTTAATGGACTAAGCCTGGAGGGAAGCATACTGCAAAAAATAAAAAAGAAAGATTACCTTATATACGCGCCTTACCAAACGTATTCTTACGTTATAAAATTTTTGCGAGAAGCAGCACTCGACCCTAAAGTATTCGCCATAAAAATTACGCTGTACCGCCTTGCCAAGAACTCGCAGATAATAAGTTCGCTTATTAATGCTGCCCGTAACGGCAAAAAGGTAACCGTACAAATAGAGCTACAGGCCCGTTTTGACGAAGCCAGTAACATTACATATGCCGAGGCCATGCAAACTGAGGGCATCAATCTGATATTTGGCGTAAAAGGGCTTAAGGTACACAGTAAGATTTGCCTTGCCGAGCGTATGGAGGGCGGTAAGGTAAGGCGTTACGGCTTTATATCTACAGGTAACTTTAACGAGAGTACTGCGCGTATTTATACAGATGTTACCCTTTTTACGGCGCACCAGCAGATAATGAAGGAGGTGGCCAGGATATTTGACTTTTTTGACGTTAACTACCGCGTGCACCGATACAAGCACCTCGTAGTTTCTCCGCATTATACACGTAATAAATTCAGCAAGCTTATAGACCGTGAAATACTGCATGCCATAGCCGGTAAAGATGCTTTTATAAAGCTGAAGATGAATAGCCTTACCGACTTTAGGATGATTGATAAGCTATATGAAGCAAGCAGGGAAGGGGTTCGCATACAGCTTATTATCCGTGGCATGTGCTGCCTGGTGCCGGGCGTGCCGGGCATGAGCGACAATATTGAGGCAATAAGTATTGTAGATAACTACCTGGAGCACCCAAGGATATTTATTTTTGGGAACAATGGCAAACCGGATATTTATATTTCGTCGGCAGATTTTATGACACGTAACCTTGATTCGCGCGTGGAAGTGAGCTGCCCTATTTATGACGAAGATATTAAAAAAGAGTTACTGGATACCTTTGAAATAGGCTGGAAAGGTAATGTAAAAGCCCGCCTGCACAGCCAGGGGCTTGAAAATAAATACCGCAAGCGTGGGAATGCAAAGCCATTTCGGGCGCAGATAGAAACCTATAACTATTACAGGGATAAGCTCGAAGTGATTTATGAAGTGGTTAAGCCGGAAGAAAGCAACTTAGCCTCTGAGCCGCTTAGCTCCTTAGCATCTCAGGATACAAAAGAAAATATTTTAAATAACACTTCTACAGGGAAGTAATATAAAAAGCCTCTGAGCGCCTAAGTGGCTTAGCAACTCAGAAGCTCAGAAGCTTAGAAAATGATTGATATAAAAATATATGCGGCTATAGACATAGGTTCTAATGCCATGAGGCTTTTAATATCTAATATAGTAGAGCAGGAGGGCAGGGAGCCGCAGTTTAATAAAAACTCGCTGGTGCGTGTGCCCATACGCCTGGGCCAGGATGCCTTTACTGTAGGTGAAATAAGTGAAGAAAACATTGCCCGGATGATAGATGCGATGAAAGCCTACAAGCTTCTCATGAAGGTATATAAGGTAGAGCGTTATATGGCATGTGCCACATCGGCTATGCGGGAGGCTTATAATGGCCAGGAAGTTGCCGAAATTATAGAACGCGAAGCAGGTATAAAAATAGATATTATAGACGGTAAAAAAGAGGCTGCAATTATAGCGGCAACCGACCTGAATGAGTTTTTAAAACCCGGCCAAAACTACCTTTTTGTAGATGTGGGCGGTGGTAGCACCGAGTTTTCATTATTTGCAGATGGAAAGATCGTGGCTTCGCGTTCGTTTAAAAACGGTACTGTGAGATTGCTTAACAATATGGTAAACGAAGTGGTATGGCAGGAAATAGAAAAATGGATAAAAACCGTTACAGAGCCCTATGAAAATATAAGCCTGATAGGATCTGGCGGAAATATAAACAAGTTGTTTAAACTTTCGGGCAAAAAGCAGGATAAGCCACTCTCTTACTTTTATATTAACAGCCAATACCTGTTTTTAAACTCACTAACTTATGAGCAGCGTATTGCCCAGCTGGGACTTAATACAGACCGTGCCGACGTAATTATATATGCCACACGCATATATCTTAATGCCATGAAATGGAGCGGAGCACGCAATATTTATGTACCAAAGATAGGGCTGAGCGACGGTATTGTTAAAGCCATGTATTTTAACAGGATATAATCCTACTTTATCTCGTGGAGTTTTTGCATTACCTCGTTCAGTATTTCTATAGTTAACGGCTTTGTTTTAAAAGCAAAAAGCAAACCTTCCTGACGTTTGTAGCCAAACATTTCTTCGGCGGCAGAGTTCATCAGAGTTATTTTCCTGGTTTTATCGGTAATTATAAATCCGCTCGGCGCTGCCTCGATAGCCTTTTGAAAGTACTCTTCAGCTGCATTTTTTTGGCTTTCAGTTCGGTTTATATAAACCGTGGCTCTCCAGATAATAAAAAGTGAGGTGATAATGAAACTGGTTGCAAATAAGGCAATACCAAATTCCACATTAATCATTGCCTTCTGGTGGCTTAAAATTCGAAGATAACTCAGAATAATTGTTAGAAGCACAATTTTAAAAAAGAGCTTACGCGCTATAACATTGCTAATGCGGTTTCCTATAAATATTCCCGTAATGCCTTCATTATAATTTACAAATGACGCAGCTATGGATATGAGAAAAAAAGATATTGCTGTGGGAAATGCCATAGAAGTAATAAGGTATAAGTGCTATTATACGGCCTGCTATTTTTATAATTTGTTTTTTAGAGACCTGTAAGACTAACGATACTGCTGAGGTTAACAGCCCAATTGCTGTATAAAATTTCATTGGAGAAGCGCCATGCAGTACACTTTTTAAAATATCTATGTTAAAAAACCAGCCAATTAAAGCAATAGAAGCTATTGAAAAAACCAAAATGCCTTTTACTATTATAAATTTACGGTAACTATAATCTACTTTAAACATAACCAATTAGTTTAAATGCTAATTAAGTTCATGTTTAAATATTTAGCAAGTAACCCGCCTATAGATATGTGCTTTTCATCGATACAAATGTGCAAATTATAACCACGCAATTTATTTACTATGCTTTCATAGCTAAAATTAAAATTAAAATGAACTATTTTGACTGATGAAATTTCTCAATTACCTCTTTCAGTATTTCAAGCGTGAGTGGTTTTGAACGAAAGTCTGACAACATGCCATGGGTTAGTGCGCGGGCTTTATCGTCAGGATTTTCTGATGTGGTAAGCATCACTACAATCATCACATCCTGATAAAGGTGTTTTAGTTTTTTATACTCGTCTAAAAACTCCCAGCCACTCATACCCGGCATATTAATATCCAGGAAAATAATATTGGGCTTTTCTTCCTGGCTCTGGATAAAATCAAGCGCTTCATAGGCGGTGCGCAGTGTGGTTATCTTTATTTGCGGGTCATACTTTTTTATAATCCTTTCATGAAAAAAGTTGTCAATCTTATTGTCGTCAATAAGTAAAATATGATTTACTGTTTTGCTCATAATTTAAGGTTTAAAATTGTGAATTTAAATGTACTCCCTTCTCCCGGTTCAGACTCCGCCCATATTTTACCCCCGTGCATTTCAGCAATTTTTTTACAGTGGGCCAGCCCTATGCCATAGCCCTGGTACTCATCATTACCATGAATTCGCTGAAAAATATTAAATATATTAATTATGTGCTTTTTATTAATGCCTATTCCGTTATCTCTAACTGCAAATTCATAGTATCCGTCTATAAGGCGGCAATGTATTGAAATCTCAGGAGGAATGTTCTTTTTACTAAATTTTACAGCATTATTTAATAAATTTTGAAACAACATCCTCAACTCTGTATCATAAGCATATAGTGTAGGCAATTCTTCCGGGTTGTAAATAACGATGGCATTGCTTTCGCGAATAAGGCTCTGTAAATCGGCTAAAACCTCGGCTAAAATTGCTTGTATATCAGTACTTACAAGTGTTTTGTCCCGTCCCAGCCTACTAAAGTCGAGCAGGTTGCGTATTAGTTTTTTCATGCGGTCTACCGCTTCGTTTATATTACCCAAGTGCTCTTTTACCTCACCGTTTATCTGTTCGGGGTAATCTTCCTCAAGCAGCATTATGTAGTTAGATACGGTACGAAGAGGCTCCTGCAGGTCATGGGAGGCTATAAAGCTAAACTGCTCCATTTCCTGGTTTTTTTGCTGCAATTCCCTTAGCTGGTCCTGCATTATCTGCTCGCTTCGCTTACGCTCTGTAATGTCTACTATAGAAGACAGTGCCAATGTGCCTTCGCTGGTTTTTACGGGAGTTATAATTATCTCCACCGGAAATTTATTGCCTTTTTTAGTCTGGCAGTAAATTTCATCGTTTGCACCGTAATGCAAAGTATTTTGATTTAAAAAAAAATGTTCACTTCTTATCCTTTCATCCCTGCGCAGTTCCTCAGGCGTTATTATTTTTGTCATGCTGCCTATTAGCTCCTCTTTTGTATAGCCAAATAACCGGGCTGTTTTGTTATTTACATGTATTATTTCGCCTTCACGGTTTGATAATATAAGCGCGTAGGGCGATGCTTCTATACTTACCCTGAAGTTTTCCTGCATTTGCTGCCCTTTAAGGGCTATTTTATTCAACGCTTTAGATGTTATCCAGATGCAGATAAAGCATATAATTAAAAAGGAGATGCACAGCAGTGTTATACCCAGTTCGTCCGGCACTATACTGGCACTTGTAAAGCCGGCTCTTAAAAACCCCAGTATAAGCACGGTAGGGACTATAGAAACGGTAAGCTTTCTGGCCATGATATTTCCTATTTCCTTTCCGGTTAGCAGGCCCACTATGCCGGTATTAGGGTGTATAAAGGCTGCACCGCATGAAAATAGTATAAAAAGTACACTGGTGTGCAGCGCCATAGAATTAGCAAAAGAATAGCTGTACAGGTTTGGGATGCTAAATAAATAGCCTAAAAATGCTACAGAAGCAACCAGGGTAACCACATGTAGTAGCAATTGGTATAGTTTCCTTGCATTTTTACCACCTGATTTAATTAATAACAGTGCAAGGCTGCTAAACAGAAAGCAAACAGCAGTAAGTGGAGACATACGCCCGGGGCTGTGCTCGCCTTTAAATGCCGCAACGGTATCTTTTATAAACAATTCATCTATTGCGAAATTAAACCCAAAAACCTGAGCGAAAGACAATAGCCCGTAAAGCCCCACGATTGAAGCAAGTATTTTTGGGACAACTTTATTTTTACGCCTGCCCCGTTTCAATTCTATAACAAGGGCAACCGCGAGCAATATGAAACACAGGGCAGTGTTAAATTTCATTGATACAAAATTAGGGCAGATACTTTTAAGCGCTTCTATTTCTGCAAGCCACCCTACCATAACTACAGCACCCGCAGTAAGCGTAATCATAGCTGCCAGTAATGCTATCTTATTATATCTAACATTGTAGCTTGTACCCATAATATAATAATGAAACTAATTTTGGTATGGTTGTTTGTGTAATTTAAATTAAATTATACGGTTTGATTATTTCATATTGTTAAAAATAGGCATTTAAATTGAATAATGTAATTTTTAAAATCTAATTTTAAACATATTATATAATAGCTTTCTTAAAATGACATCCTGTCATATTTATCCTGTCAAAAAAACATTTTATATCAATGGCACAATCATTGCCTAAAGAAATGCGAGTGAAACAAGAAATATCAAATTCAAAAAAGTAAACTATAAACAAGATGAGTAAAATAATCGGTATTGACTTAGGAACAACTAACTCGTGTGTATCCGTAATGGAAGGTGGCGAACCCGTAGTTATTGCCAATGCAGAAGGAAAAAGGACAACCCCATCTGTTATCGCATTTGTAGAGGGCGGCGAAATTAAAGTAGGCGACCCAGCAAAAAGGCAGGCGGTTACTAACCCTACAAAAACAATAGCTTCTATCAAGCGTTTTATGGGAAACAAATATTCTGAAAGCGCTAAAGAGGTAAAAAATGTTGCTTATAATGTAGTTAGGGGCGATAACGATACCCCACGTGTAGATATTGATGGCCGCCTGTATACACCACAGGAGCTAAGCGCCATGACGTTGCAAAAAATGAAAAAGACTGCCGAAGATTACCTTGGGCAAACCGTAACCGAAGCGGTTATTACCGTACCGGCTTATTTTAACGACGCGCAGCGCCAGGCAACTAAAGAAGCCGGTGAAATAGCAGGCCTTAAAGTAAGGAGGATTATCAACGAGCCTACAGCGGCGGCGCTGGCTTACGGCCTTGATAAAAAAGGTATTGACCAAAAAATTGCAGTATACGACTTAGGTGGTGGTACTTTTGATATCTCTATCCTTGAGCTTGGCGACGGCGTGTTTGAAGTACTTTCTACAAACGGTGATACCCACCTGGGTGGTGATGACTTTGACCAGGTGATTATAGACTGGCTTGCCGATGAGTTTAAAAGCGAAGAAGGCATAGACCTGCGTAACGACCCTATGGCCCTACAGCGCTTAAAAGAAGCAGCTGAGAAAGCTAAAGTTGAGCTATCGTCTTCTACGCAAACAGAAGTAAACCTGCCATATGTAACGGCTACAGCTACAGGCCCTAAGCACTTGGTTAAAACACTTACAAGGGCTAAATTTGAGCAACTTAGCGATGCGCTTGTAAAACGCTCTATGGATCCTGTGGCAAAAGCCCTTAAAGACGCGGGCCTAAACAAATCTGACATTGATGAGGTTATCCTTGTAGGTGGTTCTACACGTATACCGCGCATACAGGAAGAGGTAGAGAAATTCTTTGGTAAAAAACCGTCTAAAGGTGTTAACCCGGATGAGGTTGTGGCAATTGGCGCAGCCATCCAGGGTGGTGTACTTACCGGTGACGTTAAAGATGTATTGCTACTTGACGTTACGCCACTTTCTCTTGGTATTGAAACCATGGGTGGTGTAATGACAAAGCTTATTGATGCTAATACTACTATCCCTACAAAAAAATCGCAGGTATTTTCTACAGCTTCGGATAACCAGCCATCGGTAGAAATACATGTTATACAGGGTGAAAGGCCAATGGCTGCCGATAACAAAACAATAGGCCGTTTCCACTTAGATGGTATTCCGCCTGCACCAAGGAGCGTACCGCAAATTGAGGTAACTTTTGATATCGATGCCAATGGTATCATCAAGGTATCTGCTACTGATAAAGGAACAGGTAAATCGCATGATATCCGTATTGAGGCTTCTTCAGGCTTAACGCAGGAAGAAATTGAAAGGATGCGTAAAGAAGCTGAAGTTAATGCCGAGGCAGACAAACTTGTTAAAGAGAAAGCGGAGCTTATTAACAAAGCAGACTCTATGATCTTTGAAACTGAGAAACAACTTAAAGAGTTTGGCGATAAGCTTTCAGATGCTAACAAGAAGCCTATTGAAGATGCCCTTGCCGAGCTTAAAGTAGTATACCAGCTTAAAGATACTAATGCTATACAGCCAATACTTGACAAGATTGATGCTGCCTGGAAAACAGCCTCTGAAGAGTTGTACAAACAAGGTGGAGATGCCCAGGGCGGCGCCCAGCAAGGTGCCCCTCAGGCCGAACAGGCTGAAGGCGACAACGTTCAGGATGTAGATTTTGAAGAAGTTAAGTAATTATCTATAGTTTAAAGACTGAAGATAGTAGATAGATAGAGGAACGCCCCACAATGTGGGGCGTTTTTTATGTGATATTTTTTAAGAATTTTCTTTCCATGTTTTACGTTTTTAACATATTTTTCGATTAAAAACCTTATTGCCCGATTAAATGCAATTGTAAGTTAATTCAGTTATAATTATATCGTTTGCGTTGATTTTTATTATAACTTTATTTGGTAATCAACTTACATTATGGAACCTTATTTTATAGTCTTGGAAATGCCCGCGAGCGGGCGCCATTCTGCCGACGAGGAACGGTGGGATAAAAACCTTTGCAGTACTATGGTGCGGTCAATAGAAGAAGGCAATGCCAAGGTAATATCGGTACGTAATGATACCGGTATATCCGAAGAACTGCGCAATTACGCCTGCAAGATAAAAAAATTTACCACTTTCCTTATATTACAGGTAACTCTTTCCCCAGCTGACTTTACTACTAAGAAAGACTTATATGAACGAATTAAACAGTGGTTGCGCAATACCTGCAATACCCACCTGGTATACGCCGAAGATAATTATGAACTGATTTCGGTAGAGGCTGCATAAACTGGTATGCTCAAAACGCGCCCCAAAATAAAAAGCCCGCTCTTATGAGTGGGCTTTGGCTATAATAACGCTCTCTTACTGGTCCATCATTGTTTTTTTCTTCTGTAGTACGTCCACCTTATCTTTTTCTACAACTTCACCTTTAATTTTTAGGGCTACGGTTCCATCGGGTACGTTAACCGCGTTGCTCATTACAGTAATAGTTTTACGTATAGGGCCGGTGTGCATGTTGTACTTAACCTCTATTTTATCACTTTTTCCGGGTGGTATCGGTTGGGTTGGTTTACTGGGCACAGTACATCCGCAGCTCGATTTTACATCGCTTATTATAAGTGGCGCGGTACCGGTATTTGTAAATTCAAAAACCCTTACGCCGTTGTCGTCTTCCTTGTTTGTAGTACCATAATCTATGGTGTCTGTCTTAAACTCAATCTTAGCGCCGGTTTGGGCAAATACACCCAGGCCTAAGAACAGCACAGCTACTAATGGTAAAATTTTTTTCATGCTAAAAAATGCTTTTGTTTCCGGTAAATTTAATCATCATAAATTAAACAACAAATTATGTGCCGCCTTTTTTTATAATTGTTCTTATATGGTTACTTTTGCATACAAATTTTTAAAAATAGGCCATTTTTTTGGATGTTTGTTTACCCCTAAAAACACGATATGAGTATTCCGTCGCAATTTGACCCAAAAGCAGTAGAGAACAAGTGGTATGACTACTGGATGAAAAATAACTATTTCCATTCAGAGCCAGACGGCCGTACTCCATATACTATAGTCATCCCACCGCCTAACGTTACAGGCGTGCTGCACATGGGGCACATGCTTAACAACACCATACAGGATGTACTTATCCGCCGTGCGCGCCTTAAGGGCTTTAACGCCTGCTGGGTGCCTGGAACTGACCATGCCAGTATAGCAACCGAAGCCAAGGTTGTTGCCAAGCTAAAAGCTGAAGGAATCAATAAGGCGGACCTTACCCGTGAGGAGTTTTTAAAACATGCCTGGGAATGGACTGATAAATATGGTGGCGTAATACTTGACCAGCTTAAAAAGCTTGGCGCCTCGTGCGACTGGGAACGTACCAAGTTTACTATGGATCCTGATATGAGCGCTTCGGTTATACGTTCGTTTGTAGATTTATATAACAAAGGGCTTATTTACCGCGGTTACCGTATGGTAAACTGGGACCCTGAGGCTAAAACTACGCTAAGCGACGAAGAGGTTATTTACGAAGAGCGCCAGGGAAAGCTGTACCACATTAAATACCGGATTGAAGGCACTCAAGAATATATCACTATCGCCACCACACGCCCTGAAACAATTCTGGGTGATACGGCTATATGTATTAACCCTAACGACGAGCGTTATACGCACCTTCAGGGTAAAAAAGCGATTGTGCCTATAGTTAACCGTGTTATACCCATCATTTTTGATGAGTATGTAGATATGGAGTTTGGCACAGGCGCGCTTAAGGTTACCCCTGCACACGACGTTAATGATAAGGAACTAGGGAACAAGCACAACCTTGAGATAATAGATATTTTTAATGAAGATGCCACACTAAACAGCTACGGCCTGCATTACGCGGGTAAAGACCGTTTTGTAGTGCGTGACGAAATAGCTGCTGAGCTTGAAGCCATAGGCAGCCTTGAAAAAACAGAAACCCACCTGAATAAAGTGGGCACATCCGAAAGGACAAAAGCGGTTATAGAGCCAAGGCTGAGCGACCAGTGGTTCCTTAAAATGGAAGAACTGGCCAAGCCTGCCATAAAAGCGGTGTTAGAGAGCGAAGAAGTAAAACTGTACCCAAGCAGGTTCAATAATACTTATAGGCACTGGATGGAGAACATCCGCGACTGGAATATTTCGCGCCAGTTGTGGTGGGGCCAGCAAATTCCGGCCTACTTCTACGGAGATGGCAAGGAAGATTTTGTAGTAGCTGAGACGGCGGAAGACGCATTGAAATTGGCTAAAGAAAAAACAGGCAATACCGCCCTTACCATTTCTGACCTGAAGCAAGATGCCGACGCGCTTGATACCTGGTTTAGCTCATGGCTGTGGCCAATGAGTGTTTTTGGAGGTATTATGAACCCTGAAAACGAAGAGTTTAAATATTATTACCCTACCAATGACCTTGTTACCGGCCCGGATATTTTATTTTTTTGGGTGGCAAGGATGATTATTGCGGGTTATGAATATGCCGGTGAAAAACCGTTTACCAACGTATATCTTACAGGCTTAGTACGCGACAGCCAACGCCGTAAAATGAGTAAATCGTTAGGCAACTCGCCAGACCCGCTGGACCTTATTGATAAATTCGGTGCCGATGGCGTAAGGGTAGGCTTGCTGCTTAGCGCTTCTGCGGGTAACGATATTATGTTTGATGAAGAGCTGTGCAACCAGGGTAAAGGTTTTGCCAATAAGATATGGAACGCGTTCCGACTAATAAAAGGGTGGGAGGTAGCCGAGATCGCGCAGCCCGACCATTCAGCTAAAGCCATAGCATGGTATGAGGCCAAGCTGCAAAAAACACTTGCCCAGATTGAAGACGACTTTGAAAAATACCGCATCAGCGATGCGCTTATGGCGATATACAAACTGGTTTGGGATGATTTCTGCTCATGGTTCCTCGAGATGATAAAACCCGCCTACCAGCAGCCCATAGACAGTGCCACGTTTGCTAAAGCTATTGAACTGCTTGAGGCAAACCTGAAGCTGCTGCACCCATTCATGCCGTTCCTTACCGAGGAAATCTGGCAGTACATTGCTGAGAGGACACCTGAAGAGGCGCTTATCGTTGCTACATGGCCGGAGCAAACGCCGTATGACGAAAAACTGTTGGCTGAGTTCGATTTCGCTGTAGATGTTATAGCAGGTATTCGTACCATACGTAAAGACAAGAACATTCCGTTCAGGGATGTTATCGAACTGAAAGTTGTTAATGGCGAAAACGCGTCCGATTATTTTGACAGCATCATTACTAAACTGGGCAATGTTAGCTCGGTTGAATATGTAACAGCTACCGTAAGTGGCGCGCTTACCTTCCGGGTTAAGAGCAATGAGTATTTTGTGCCAATAACCGGTTCGGTAAACATCGAAGAGGAAATAGCCAAGCTGGAAGAAGAGCTAAAATACAATCAGGGCTTCCTTAAATCGGTACAGTCAAAACTTAACAATGAGAAATTCATGGCCGGTGCTCCTGAAAAGGTGGTGGCCAATGAGCGCCAGAAAGAAGCCGATGCTTTGGCAAAAATTGCTACCATAGAGCAGGCGCTCGCTTCGCTTCGATAATTGGATTGTTCGATAGTTGGATTGTTCGGCTTTCCAATTTTGTATAAATTAATAAACAGCCATACTAAGAAATTAGTGTGGCTGTTTATTTATAATGAGTTTTAGATAAAATAATGTGTTGTTGAAATTTATACCTACAAGGTCTTGAAGACCTTGCAGGAGCTTACGAGCCGTGGTTGGTTCCCTAACCTGCAAGGTTTTTCTAACCTTGTAGGTTTTAAAATAAAATTCAAGATTAGAATATTTGGCTACGAGTGAAGCTCCTGCCTACTGCGACTGAACACTGAACACTAATTCTTCCTCCGTTCCTTCTCTGCTTTAAGCAAATTAAGTTCCCTTGTGGTTTGACCGGCAACAGAGGTATTTTCCTCCGCCCGGCGTATAAGGTAGGGCATCACGTCGCGCACGGGGCCAAAGGGGAGGTATTTGGCTACGTTATAGCCATTGGCTGCCAGGTTAAAGCTTATGTTATCGCTCATGCCATATAACTGGCCAAACCACACACGCTTATCGTTTTTGGCAATACCGGCTTTGTGTATTAGCTTCATCAGTTTGTAAGAACTGTCTTCATTGTGCGTACCGGCAAAAACCGCCATAGTATCAATATGCTCTGTCATATACAGTATAGCATCGTTATAGTTAATGTCAGTTGCCTCTTTGCTGATGCAAATGGGTGAGGGGTAGCCCATTTCGGCCGCGCGCTTATTTTCCTTTTCCATATACGCGCCACGCACAACCTTCATACCGATGTGGAAACCTTCACCCTGTGCTCTCTCGTGCAGCTTTTTAAGGTAATCAAGCCTGTCCCAACGGTACATTTGTAGCGTATTGAATACTATTGCCTTATTCTTATTGTATTTTGCCATCATGTCGGCTACCAGGTTATCGGCGGCATCCTGCATCCAGCTTTCCTCTGCATCTATCAGCACCGGCACATCATTATCGTAAGCCGCTTTGCACACAATTTCAAAACGTTCAACTACCCTGTGCCATTCCGTCGCTTCCTCAACGCTAAACTGCTTTCCTTCGCCCATTTTCTGCCACAAGTCAAACCGCCCGAAACCGGTAGGCTTAAATACCGCAAAAGGTATGGCCTCACGTTCTTTAGCGAAAGTTATGGTCTTAAGTGTTTTTTCGAGCGCTTTGTCAAATTCGACTTCCTCTTCCTTAGCTTCCACCGAATAATCCAGTATAGACGATACACGGCCCTTGCCGTACATTTTATCTACAACGGGCAGGCAGTCTTCTTCGGTAGTACCGCCGCAAAAATGGTCAAAAACCGTAGCGCGTATAAGGCCTTCTACAGGCAGGTGGGCCTTAAGGGCAAAGTTCGTTACTGCCGTCCCGATGCGAACCAAAGGCTCAGAAGCTATAAGTTTAAACAGGAAATATGCCCTGTCAAGCTCTGTATCGCTCTTTAGGGCAAAGGCCGCGGCTGTATTGTTGAAGATCTTTTCCATTAAATTTTCAAAAAATTTACGCAAAGATATGTAGTAACTGATAATTTATCATATAAAATACTTTATTTTGCCTCACCTACTAAATATTGGCAGCATGCAACACATAGAGGCTTCAGGCTATACCATTTATTTTAACGAGCAGTGCTACGAGTACCTCACAGAATTGCTACAGCCCGAAAGCTATAGCCGTATCTTTATTTTATGTGATGAAAACAGTTCTACTTATTGCCTGCCGCATTTCCTTGGTAACCTGGCAACGGACTTACCCATTGAAATAATTGAGATAGAGCCGGGTGAAGACAACAAGAATATTAATACCTGTGTGCAGGTGTGGGAAGCCCTTACTGAACTGGGGGCCGACCGCAAGAGTCTTATGATTAATATAGGCGGTGGCGTGATAACCGACCTGGGCGGCTTTGTTGCCCTTACTTTTAAGCGTGGTATGGATTTTATAAACGTACCCACCACACTATTGGCTATGGTAGACGCGTCAGTAGGGGGTAAAACGGGTGTTGACCTGGGTGTATTAAAAAACCAGGTGGGCCTGATAAGCAATCCTAAAGCCGTGCTTGTAGATACTGCTTTTATGGAAACCCTGCCAACGGAACAAATGCGCAGCGGCCTTGCCGAGATGCTGAAGCACGGCCTGATTGCCGATAAATCTTACTGGAATGAATTTACCGGTTTGGCAGGCCTTACTACCGATGACCTTAGCGGGCTGATACACCGCTCTGTTGAAATAAAAAATGAAGTGGTTACGCAGGATCCTTATGAAAAGGGGCTGCGAAAAATACTTAACTTCGGGCATACGCTGGGGCATGCCATAGAATCATATTTTCTTGAAGATGAAGATAAAACACCGCTTCTGCACGGTGAGGCCATTGCTATAGGCATGGTGCTGGAAGCCTATATTTCATTAAGCCAGGGGTTAATAACCGAAACAGAATACAGGGAGATAAAAGAGGTGATAAAAGCACTTTATGGCCCTGTACGTTTTTCGCCACAGGATATAGAAAATATTATAAAACTTACCAGCCACGATAAGAAAAATGAGGCCGGGGCGGTTAAATATACACTTATAGAAAAAATAGGTTTGGCAGTTATTAACAAAAGCGTTGAAAACGATTTGATTATCAGGGCCTTTGCTGACTATCAAAACTAACATTTTTTTAAGACAATTGTTTTTAAATACGGAGTATATTTTTTTACATTTGCCATGATGAAATTAAAAGGTAACACATTTTCCCTGCCGGGAAGCACCGTAAATTTTACCGTTATGGCGGCCTTTATGGCAATGCGTAACCTTGCAGGTCAGCTCTTATCGGCAGTGCTATATAATTTATCTGGTAACCGCGAAAAGTTACAAATAAGGTATGCTAACTTGAGGGTTTGAAAATAGGGTACAATCGTAGGCTTTTCTTATTTTTATACTCTTTTACACAAACATAACAAGATGAATACCAAATATTTTGACCTTATAAATCAAACGTTCTATTTCCCGCAGGAAGAGTTTACCCTTAATAAAGAGCATCAGCTGCAATTTCATAATATCGATTTGATGAAGCTGGTAGAGCAATATGGCACACCGCTTAAGTTTACCTACCTGCCACAGATTTCAAACAACATCCGTAAGGCGAAAGACTGGTTTCGTAACGCGATGGAAAAAAACAAATATGATGGTAAGTATTATTACTGCTATTGTACCAAGAGTTCTCATTTTGAATACATAATGAATGAGGCTTTTAAAAACAACATACATGTAGAAACCTCTGCAGCCTTTGATGTTAATATTGTAGAGAACCTGCTTAAAACAGGTAAAATAAATAAAAATACATACATACTGTGTAACGGCTTTAAGCGTGGGCAGTACATTACTAATATTGCCAGGCTTATAAACACCGGCCACAATAAGACCATACCCATAATTGATAACTATGAGGAGCTCGACCTGCTACAGGAAGAGATAAAAGGCAAGTTTAGCATAGGCATACGTATTGCAAGCGAGGAAGAGCCTAAATTTGAGTTTTATACCTCAAGGCTGGGCATTGGTTACAAGAACATCGTTCCGTTTTACCGCAAGCAGATACAGGAAAACAAGAACCTGGAGCTTAAAATGCTGCATTTCTTTATCAATACCGGTATTCGCGATACGTCGTATTACTGGAACGAGCTTGCCAAGTGTTTAAAGGTATATGTAAACCTTAAAAAAGAATGCCCAACGCTGGACAGCCTAAATATAGGCGGCGGTTTCCCTATAAAGAACTCGCTGCATTTTGAATACGATTACCAGTACATGATTGATGAAATCATCAACCAGATAAAAATCGCATGTGAAGATGCAGAGGTAGATGTACCAAACATTTTTACAGAATTTGGTTCATTTACAGTGGGGGAGAGCGCCGGTGCCATTTACCAGGTTTTGTACCAAAAGCAGCAAAATGACAGGGAGGCCTGGAACATGATCGATTCGTCTTTTATTACCACGCTGCCGGATACCTGGGCCATAAACAAGCGCTTTATAATGCTTGCCATAAACCGATGGAACGACCAGTATGAGCGTGTGTTACTAGGTGGCATGACCTGCGACAGCGATGATTATTATAACTCTGAACAAAACTTAAACGCCATATACCTGCCTAAGTACAATAAAGATAAGCCCCTTTATATAGGCTTCTTTAATACCGGCGCCTACCAGGAGACTATAGGGGGCTACGGAGGGCTGCACCACTGCCTTATACCACAGCCCAAGCACATACTTATAGACAGGGACAAAAATGGTATATTGGCTACTGAGGTGTTTTCGCCGGAACAGACTGCCGATGATGTGCTTAAAATATTAGGCTACGATGTGGCTGAAAAAGAGATTGAAACCGTAAAAACAGAAAAAACTACATAAACAGATGACTAAAGGACCAATAAGCCAGTTTATCGAAAAGTACTACCTGCATTTTAATTCGGCAGCGCTTGTAGATGCGGCAAAAGCGTATGAAAAGCAACTGCAGGACGGGGCCAAGATGATGGTTACCCTTGCCGGTGCTATGAGTACCGCAGAATTGGGTAAGATCTTCGCGGAGATGATACGCAAAGATAAAGTACAGATAATATCATGTACCGGCGCTAACCTTGAAGAGGATATTATGAACCTGGTGGCGCACAGCCATTATGAAAGGGTACCAAACTACAGGGACCTTACACCGCAGCAGGAATGGGATTTACTGGAGCGTGGCCTTAACCGTGTTACAGATACCTGTATACCGGAGCATGAAGCGTTTCGCCGCCTGCAAAAGCACATTTACAAAATATGGAAGGATGCCGATGATAAAGGTGAACGCTATTTTCCGCACGAGTTTATGTACAAAATGTTGTTGAGCGGCGTGCTTGAAGAATATTATGAAATAGACCTTAAAGACAGCTGGATGTATGCCGCTGCCGAAGCTAACCTGCCTATTATCGTACCGGGATGGGAAGACAGCACTATGGGTAACATTTTTGCTTCTTACGTTATTAAGGGTGAGCTTAAGGCCAGTACGGTAAAAAGCGGTATTGAGTATATGGCATACCTTGCTGATTATTATACTAAAAACAGCAGCAATGGCATAGGCTTCTTCCAGATAGGCGGAGGTATAGCCGGTGATTTTCCTATTTGCGTAGTGCCAATGCTGTATCAGGATATGGAAATGCACGATGTGCCGTTCTGGAGCTATTTCTGCCAGATATCTGATTCTACCACAAGTTATGGTTCCTACTCAGGGGCGGTGCCTAACGAGAAAATTACATGGGGGAAATTAGATATAAACACACCAAAATTTATTATAGAAAGTGATGCCACTATTGTTGCACCGCTTATATTTGCCTACCTATTAGATTTATAATAAACCATGAAGAGAGTTATTGTTGATTACGCCAAGCTTACTAATGAAATTTTGACCTTACTGGTTGAAAAGTTTCCTGACGGATACGACGATTCTAACATTGTACGCTTTAAAAATGCTAAAAATGAAACCATTGAGGCAGTTGAAGTTAGGACCGAAGACACAATCTACCTGGTTAAGGTAAGCACCAAGCTTGCTGACAGGATTGAGAATTTTGACGACGACGAGATTGATGAGCCGGCAGATGACCTGGATGCATTAAAAGACCTTGAAATGGGCGATGATGACGACGATGATGACGATACGCCTAAAAAGGAAACGGTAGCCGGTACCGATGACGACGACGATACAGATGATGAGGATGACGATGAGGACAGGGATATTGACCGTGATTACCCTGATGACGACGATGAAGAAGACGATGAAGATTAATATCGTTTCACGATTTATAAGATAATACCTAAAGAACCCTTAAAAGGGTTCTTTTTTTGTTTCTAAAGAAGTACTTTTAATGGTAATAACTAAAAATAATACTATGAAAACAGGAATTTTAGCTTTAGCCTGTACAGCGTTGATGCTGGCAGGCTGTAAAGATAAAACCACCGATAGCCTAACCGAAGAGGCAACAGTGGAAGAAACCACACCACAACCTGCAGTAATAACCGGAAAGCAATGTTTTTTACAGGTTACTGAAGGTAAAGCAGATTATGGAGGCGGTAAAACCATTCGCGACAGTATTATATTTACAATCGACAGGCGGGAGGGCGACAGTATATGGGGCATTTTTCACTGGAAGCCACAGGAAAAGGATAAAAAAATCGCTAACTACAAAGGCACCCTGTCAGGCACTACGGGTACTGTAATTGCTAATAGCCATGCCGAAGGGATGGTGTATAATGAGGAAGTCATATTTACACTTACCGATAGTGCAGTCGCTATTAAATATGGAGAAATGGCAGAAGGCAAAAACGGCATCTGGCAGTATAAGGATAAAAACAAAACCAGCGAGCAGGTGCTTGATAAAGTGGAATGTAAATAGGCCCGTTTTTTTTTTTAAATAAAACTTGATAAAAAGGCTAACTCATCAATATCCTTACTCCTACAATAACCAGGCATCCTGCTAGACCCCGTAATATTACATGGCTTTTTAGCCTATGCGAAAAGTAAGCGCCCAGTTGTGCACCGGGAACTACACCCATGGCCAGCAATAAAATCATGTGCAGGGTTTGCGGAGTGTCGTACGTACCGTTATAGGCATGTGTAAGCACGCTAACCGTTGCCATTACAGCAAGTATAAAGTGTGAGGTAGCGGTAGCCACATGTACGGGAAATTTTAACCAGTTTACCATGGCTGGCACGTGTATGATGCCGCCCCCTATACCCAACAGGGGAGAAATATATCCTACAACTACACTAATCACATTACCCAGCCACTCGCTGTATGAGTAGGTATATGACACACCCGAAGTATCGGTAAGTATATGTGTCCTGGTGCCTTTTTTTAATGAAATGGGCTTTTTTAAGGAAGTACCTTTATTGTTTTTAAAAAACAGGAATACCGACAATCCAATTAAAAGTAAACCGAATAGCATATTAAAGGCTTCCCGAGGTATATATTTTACGGTGTAAACCCCTAATATAGAGCCAGGTATTGTGAAGACCGCAAATGTAATTCCTGCCTTATAATCTATACGCCCCACCTTAGCATAAGCCACAGTACCGGAAACAGCATTTATGGCTACCACTGCTATAGATATGGCTGTGGTAAGCTCAGGGCCAAGCATAGGATAAAAGATGAGCAGCAGGGGTACTAATATAAAACCGCCGCCTGCGCCGATAAGGGTGCCGAATGTGCCTATTATAAAGCCTGCGAAAATAAGTAAGGCGCTTTCCAAACTGTAGTATATTAATTGCAAATTTTATAATAAATACAGCTAATACCTAATTTTACCTAAAGTATTTTTATTGTAATATACTGATTTTTAGTAATATGGTAAGAATATAGAGTTTGTAGGGTAATTGCTAACTATTTGGGGTATCGTTACTTATGATACTAAAAATGGCCACCCTTTTGAGGCAGCCATTTATTTTATGTAACAAACTTTATGTTAGTCTGCATACCCCTGATTTTGGGTAAACAGGTCAGATACGTCCATAGTTTGCTGCGGTATAGGGAATACCCTCCTGAATGGTTGCGTAGCAGGCTTGGCAGAACCCGGAAGTGCCGCCTCAAGCTTGCCGAAACGCACCATTTGCGGCCTTCTCCACATCTCCCAATACATTTCTAATGCTATTTCCCTGTACAGTATGTCCATAGTGATACTTGCAATAGGTGTACCCGGCGCATTGCCGTAAAGCGACTCGCGGGTGCGGCTTGTACGAAGCAGGTTAATATCTGCCAGCGCAGACGCGGCGTCGCCTTTGCGCATGTAGGCTTCAGCCCTCATGGTATAGATGCCACCTAAACGGTACAATGCTATATCAACATTACTTGCACCGTTGCCACTACCTGTATCAAACTCATATTTAAAGCAACGTACGCCACGGTTTATCTGGTTTTGTGAAAAAACAGATTGCGACGGGATATCAAAATTAAGTTCCGGTGTAAAGTTCATCGGTGTACTCGTACTCTTTTCGCACACAAGTGCGGAAACTTTAATACGGTTACCGTCCATTTCAAACGCCGGGCCTGTAATTAGCTTCGGCCCGTACTGCTGACCTTCCTGCAAACCCCTGTTAAAATGAAACCAGGGCTGCTGAGGACTGGAATTAGGAACAATGCTGGTAGCCGGTACGCTTGTATCAGTACCGTCATTCATAAACCAGGTACCATCGGCATACTGGTATTTGCGGTTAAAACGGGGGTCAGTATGGTTTCCGTCCCACATGGCATAAAACTCCGGCGTAATGCACGATGCGTTAGTACCCCTGTTTATAGGCGAGCACCTTTGGTTACGCTCCATTGAGTTGTAAGCCAGGTCATTGCTTCCGTTATGCACGCCGTCTATTTTTTGCGAAATGGCAAAAATAAGTTCAGGGGCGTTTGTATTGGCAATATCAAAGCTCTCAAAATAGTTGCTTGAAAGCTGGTACATACCACTGTCTATAAGCAGGCTGGTATAGTATATTACCCTGTCCATATCCGTACCGTTGCCGCTAACGGCTGCTTCGGTAAAGTTAAATGCAGAACTTGCGTTATAACGGTCTTTAAATACTGCGCGGTTAAGATACATAGACGATAGTAATGCATAAGCCGCCTGTTTTGTAAACCTGCCGTGGTGTGTGTTGTTACTTCCCATATCGGCAAGGTTTGGTATTAGCGCCTCAACATCAAGTATAAGGTTGTCAATGGCTTCGCCTGCTTGTAGTGCCTGTACTGGCGCATTAAGGTCAAGTGGGTCGCGGTAAGGAGCCTGGCCAAAAAGGTCGAGGGTATGGTACAGGTAAAAATCAAGAAGCCCTTTTGCCTCTGCAAGAAGTATTGTTTTTTGTGGCAAATCAGCATCAGTACTGCTGCTGATGGAAGCAACCGCAGTTAACGAACGTGTTATACCGTCATTAAGCCTGTTCCAGTTATCAGTAACCACGGCATTATCAGGAGCCCAGGTAAATTCGTGCATGGCACGCCATTTTCCGCCGTCGCCCCAGTCAGAGCCACGTGTAGGCAGCAGGGCTATATCGCTGGCCATTTCCTGCATAGCAAATACACCGCCTATGCTGGTAAAGGTGCCGTCGCCCAGGCGGTCGTAAGCAGCTGCCAGGGCACCTGCGGGGCTTGAGGCATCGTCGCCCAGCTTTTCGTCAAGTACTTCTTCATCAAGCGATGTACATCCTGCCAGCGCCAGTGCAGCGATTGCAGTGGTAAAAAATCGGGTTGTAATTTTTTTCAGTTTCATAGTCGTTATAATTTTAAGGTTGCACCTAAAATAAATGTTCTTGTTGTAGGATAAGCGCCATAGTCTATACCGATACTCTGGTTACCGCCGCTTGACTTAGGGCTGTTAATAAGCGGGTCGTAACCCGTGTAAGGGGTAATGGTAAACAGGTTAGTACCTGTGGCATAAATATTAAGGCTGTCTAACCAGTTTAGGCCAGGGTGCTTAAAGGTATAGCCTATGCGTGCACTGTTAAGGCGAAGGAAATCAGAACTCTCAAGGTATAGTGTAGATACCACCGGGGCCACCGAAGGATTAGCACCGCTCTCATAATAATTGGTAGCAACGTTCCTGTCAGATGCCAGGTTGTTAATGTTTAACGCGTTTAGGCCTGTATTATTAAGCAGGTAGCCACCACTCTGGCCAATGAATGAAAGCGATAGGTCGAAAGCCTTATAGCGAAGATTTGTATTGATGCCATAGCTTAGCTTAGGCAGGGCACTTTCAATAATCTGGCGGTCGTTATTATCGCTAACACCATCGCCATTGGTATCTTCATAAGTAGGTAAGCCGTCTTCATCAAAGCCTGCAAACCTGCGCAGGTAGAATGATCCGGCGGAGTAGCCGCTTTTATAAATATTTGCTAATACACCGCTCTGGCCCGGGCCTGACACCGCTCCTGAAAGTATTTCGCTTACCGGAAGGTCCTGTATTTCATTGTGTAGCGTAGCGCCGTTAGCATCTACAGACCATGAAAAATCCTGGGTGTCAATAATTTTTGAACCAAGCATTAGCTCCACTCCAGTGTTTACTATCTTTCCCCCTACATTTCTCCATACGGTAGGGGTAGGGCTTAAAGGAGGTGAAGGTATATTAAGTATAGCATCGGTAGTGGTTTTATTAAAATAATCTAATGTACCATACAGTTTGTCGCCCCACAGGTTAAAATCAGTACCTATATTATACTGGGTTACCACTTCCCACTTAAGATCGGGGTTTGGTGTACGTGCCACATATACACCGTTTACAAGTTCCAGGTCGTCATAAAGGTAATAGCCTTCACCGGGCAACAATGCATAACTGGCTTGTGTAATTTTGTTTTGTACTTCCTGGTTACCCGTTTGTCCCCAGCTTACACGCAGCTTAAGATTATCAACCACGGTACTTTGCTGCAGGAAGCTTTCCTGGCTTAAGTTCCAGCCC
Source organism: Flavobacterium sp. RHBU_24 (assembly GCF_046613695.1). Taxonomy (NCBI): domain Bacteria; kingdom Pseudomonadati; phylum Bacteroidota; class Flavobacteriia; order Flavobacteriales; family Flavobacteriaceae; genus Flavobacterium; species Flavobacterium sp. RHBU_24. Next base: position 161,443 of record NZ_JBKJHD010000007.1, read on the forward strand.
GCCGCAAACGACGGGAAGTAACCATACTTGTTGTTCTCACCAAAACGTGTAGAACCATCTGCCCTTAGCGAAGCCGTAAACAGGTACTTGTCTGCAAAGGTATAGTTAACCCTGCCAAAGTACGATTGCAGTTCATTAACCTGTGCATAGCCGCTTACATTGGCTTGCGAACCAAAAAAAGCAGGATTGTTTGCAGGGTCTATCCCTGTGTTCTGGTTTCCGCTAAGGCTCATCATGGTATAGCTTGTGCCACTACGTTCAAACTTTTGGTAAGAGAAACCGGCAAGCGCATCTATTTTATGCGATCCAAAGGTAGTAGTATAGGTAAGGTAATGCTCTATAAGCGAGTTTTTGTTTTCCATATTACCTTGTATGTAGCGGCCTTCGCGGCTACGGTCTGTAAGGTTAGGGTATACTGTGGTATTCCTTTCAGACATAGAACGGTCTATACCCAGGTTAAGCTTATAGTCCAGCCCGTTTATAATGCGAAACGATGTTTCTGCATTACCCAGTATCCTTGTGGTACGTGTTTCGTCATTAAAAATGCTAAGCAGGTAGGCAGGGTTATAGTGGGCGTTCATATTAAAATTAGTATAGTCGCCGTTTTCGTCAAATACAGGCTGGGTTGGGTTCGCCATCAGCGTGTGTATAATAAGCTGGCCATCGCTTCCGCCGTCATCACCTATCGGTACACCGGTATCTTTAGTTTCGCTGGCAGTAAGGTTTACCTTAATCCTCAGGCGCTTGCTATCAAGAAACGATTCGGCAGCATTAATCCTGCCGGTGGTACGCTTAAAGTTGCTTTTCTCTACCACACCATCCTGGTTCATTTGCGAAAGCGATACAAAGTAGTTACCGCTATCGGTAGCTTTTGAAAAGGAAAACGAGTTATTTTCAGTAACGGCTGTCCGGTATATTACATCCTGCCAGTCGGTGTTGCCGCCATGGTCGTAAGCCGTGTTTCCCCCGGTTTCTGCAAGCGCGCTGCGGTATTCTCCGGCGCTTAGTACATCTATCTTATTGGCTACGCTGGCAAAGCCCATATAAGAATCTACCGTAAAACTTGCCTTGCCTGTAGCGCCTTTTTTAGTAGTTATTATTACCACGCCATTACTACCACGTGCACCATATATGGCTGCGGCAGACGCATCTTTAAGCACGGTTATAGACTCAATGTCGCTAGTATTTAAAAAGTTTAGCGGGTTTTTTGCCGACTGCGACCCAAGACCTACGTTAGGGCCCTGAGGACTGGCATCGTCGTTACTTAGCGGCACGCCGTCTACCACAAAAAGCGGTGTACTGCCACTACGGATAGAGCCTATACCACGGATACTTACATTTATGCCCGCGCCCGGCTCGCCGCTGGTAGGCACTACGCGCACACCGGCAACCTTACCTTGTAGCAGGTTGTCGGCAGAAATGTTTACACCCTGGCGAAACTGGTTGCTGCTTAGCTGGGTTACTGCACCCGTTACATCTTTTTTACTCTGGTTACCATAGCCTATAAGTACCACTTCCTGTAGTTCGCTGCTGTCTTCTGTAAGGCTGATAGTTAAGCTGCTGCCCGATACGGTTACGGTTTGGGTTTTATACCCTACATAGGTAATTTCAAGGGTGGCTCCCTGGGGGGCCTCAATCTGGAATTTACCATCAATGTCAGTTACAGTGCTTTTATTGGCAGCCCTGTCTAATACTGTGGCACCGGGAAGGGGTAAACCGGCAGCATCGGTTACAGTACCGCTAACGGTTTGCTGAAAATATTCATATCTTAGTAATGTAGTTGTTAAATAATTATTATTTACATTTACATCATCGTTTGCGTAACTACGTTGGAGCGAAAATATCGCAGGTACAAGCAGTATGCAACTTTTTAGATTTAAAAAAGTAGTTTTTAAATACATGGGTTTAAGTTATTGTGTTAATGATGGCTTATTTACTCCGGCCGTAGCTGTTCCAGAGCTGCGGCTTTTGTTTTTTTAGTAGTTTTTTTAGCGACAATGGTTTATTTCATGGGCAGTAATTCGTTTATTTAGGTGTTATGCATATTTTAGTTTTAGTACCTAAAGCACCGTGGAGGAGTGCTTAAAATATTAGCTGCAAAATTGAGCATTATCTTACCGCGGCCTTTTTCCTAAAGGTTACTTTTAAATTAATTCCACGTTTACTAACACAGGTTATATTTACAACTACAACGTTTACTATGCAGGCATAACAGTATTTGTGTTTACATTTTAATAAAGTTATGCTGTCGTTTTGTTTGCGTTTACCTCACGCGTTTTTAAAACAGGAAGAATAGTTTTGTAACCCTAACTACAAACTAACACGGGTATATGAAATCAATTTTTAAAACAACCTTTATTTACTGCATTGCATTATATGGTACCACGGTTTTTGCTCAGGACGATAACCAGCCTATGAATCAGATACAAGTAATAGGTTCACACAACAGCTACCGCAAGGCTATAGAGCCACAGCTATATGATGCCGTGCAGGCGCTTGATACCGGCCGCGACCTTAGCGGGCTGCAATATGAGCATATTGAAATAACAAAACAGCTTGATATGGGACTGCGAAACCTGGAGATAGACATACATGCCGATACCAGGGGTGGGCGCTATGCCCACCCTAAAGGCCTTGAAATGGCTGCACCTACCGAACCGTATAATACAGATGGCGCAATGGATAAACCAGGCTTTAAGGTATTCCATATGCTGGATATCGACTTCCGTACCTGGTACAGCACTTTTGACGGGCTGCTTGCCGCCCTTAAAAAGTGGAGTGACCAGCATCCCACGCACGAGCCTGTTTTCATAACGCTGGAGCCTAAGGATGGCGACGGCCATTTTGGCACTACCGAGGAAGAGTTTACATCAAAGGTATTTGACGATGTAGACAGGGCTATCATCAATGGACTGGGTGCCGATAAACTTATTACACCAGACATGGTGCGCGGCAACTATAAAACCCTTGAAGCCGCCGTACTTAAAGGAAATTGGCCTAAACTAAAGGATGCGCGCGGCAAGTTTATGTTTATACTGGATAACAGCGGCAAAAAGCGCGATGTGTATAAAGAAGGCCACCCCTCGTTAAAAGGGCGCATAGTGTTTATAAACGCCGAACCTGGTACACCGGAGGCCGCAGCACTTTTCCGTAACAACCCCGAGGATACTACCATACCTGGACTGGTTAAAAAGGGCTATATCATCCGCACCCGTGCCGATGCCGATACTAAGCAGGCAAGGGCTAATGACTACTCGCATTTTGAAGCCGCAAAAAAATCCGGCGCTCAAATAATTACTACCGATTACTATTTACCCAGCAAAATATTCCCATCGTCTTATCAAATTTCTTTTGACAACAAAGCCTACGTAAGGGTTAACCCTGTAATAGGTAAGACAAAATAAAAAAGACACCTTCTTTTTTAGCGGCGGAAACAGCAACGTTTCCGCTTTTTTTGTTATGGTTTTTAGTAAATTTGCCGCTTACAGCACCTGATACTTGAGAACTATATTACAATATACTGAACCCGATGCAACCCTTACAAAACAGCAGCTGCTTGCCTGGGCACAGCAGTACCGCGAGGTGCTATTTTTTGATTCTAACAACTACCACCGCAAATATGCCGAATATGATGCTATACTGGCCGTAGATGCATTTACTTCTATAATTACCGACTACCACAAGGCGTTTGAAGACCTTGCCATGTACCGTAAAACCACGGCTGACTGGATTTTTGGTTACATGGCATACGACCTTAAAAACGATACCGAAGCCTTAACGTCAAATAACTTTGACGGACTGGGTTTTGCCGATTTGTTCTTTTTCCAGCCTAAAAAAATATTCCTGCTTAACGGTGATGTACTTGAACTGCGCTACCTGGCAATGTGTGATGATGAGATGGAGGGGGATATTGAAGAAATTAGGAATTACGAATTAGGAATTACAAATGAATTGCCGCCGGCAACCAACAACCAACAACTGACGACCATTAATGCCCGTATATCAAAAGAATCCTACATTGATAAAGCAGACCAAATGCTGGCGCACATACACAGGGGTGATATTTATGAGGCCAATTTATGCATGGAGTTTTATGCCGAAGATGCTATCATAGATCCGCTTGAAACCTACAATAAACTGAATGCTGTAAGTGAGCCGCCGTTTGCGGTATTCCTTAAAAATTATAAGCATTATTTACTATCGGCCTCGCCGGAGCGTTATTTGAAGAAGGAGGGGGACAGGGTAATCTCCCAGCCTATAAAAGGTACGGCACGACGTAGCAGTAATTTGGCAGAAGACGAGGCGATAAAATTAGCCCTTGCAGCCAATGAAAAAGAGCGTTCTGAAAACATAATGATTGTAGACCTGGTGCGTAATGACCTGAGCCATACTGCCGAAAAAGGCAGTGTGAGGGTAGAGGAGCTTTGCGTACCCTATACCTTTAAGCAGGTACACCACCTGATTTCGACCGTGGTAGCAGAAGTTGGCAACGATGTGTGGCCTGAAGATATACTCAAAACCACGTTCCCAATGGGAAGCATGACAGGTGCGCCTAAAATATCAGCCATGCAAATCATTGAGAAGCTGGAAGAAACCAAACGCGGACTTTACAGCGGCGCAGTGGGCTATTTTACACCGTACGGCGACTTCGATTTTAATGTGGTAATACGTAGTATACTCTATAATGAACAGAAAAAGTATGTTTCGTTTTCGGTGGGGAGCGCTATAACGGCTGAAGCTATTCCTGAAAATGAATATGAAGAATGCCTGCTTAAAGCAAGGGCGATGCGGCAGGTTTTAGAAGCTGCCATGACGAATGCCACTTGTCAGTAAGTTGTATTTATAATCACGTTTATTGCTTACTTTTGTCTCTATGCTTTCAGGACTGACAAAACATATTGACAAAAATCTAAACTTTCTCCACGGAAAAAAACTCCTGCTTGCCGTTAGTGGCGGTATCGACAGCATGGTTTTGGTGCACTTATTAAAGATACTTGGCCATGATATTTACCTTGCACATTGCAACTTTGGGTTAAGAGGTAAGGAGAGCGATGGTGATGAGAATTTCGTAAGGCAATATGCGTCTGATAATGAAATACATGTTTTTGTAACTCATTTTGATACAAATGCTTTAGCTACCGATACTAAAGTATCCATTCAAATAGCGGCGCGGCAGTTGCGCTACGCCTGGTTTGAAGAATTGCTTACAGCGCACAAACTTGATTACCTCATAACAGCACACCACCTTGACGATTCTGCAGAAACATTTCTGATAAATTTTACACGCGGCACCGGGCTTGAAGGGCTTACCGGCATCCCTAAGCAAAATGGAAAAATAGTGCGCCCGCTACTACCTTTTTCGCGCAGTGAAATTGAAGCCTACGCCGAAGAAAATAATATAGAATGGCGGGAAGACAGCAGCAACGCATCGGATAAATACCTGCGTAATAAATTGCGTCACCATGTGCTGCCATTGTTAAAAGAGCTTAACCCTTCGTTCTCTGGTTCGTTTACAAACACGCTACAGCATTTGCAGCAGGCGCAAACTTTAGTTGCTGATGCCACGGTGCTTGTATACCAACAGGTAGTTACCGAATTTGACAACCGAAAAATTATTAATCTTAACCAATTGCTGCGCCTGCCTAACTATGAGGCCTATTTGTATCAATGGCTTTCTCCGCTTGGGTTTACCGCCTGGGATGATATTTATGGTTTAGTACATGCGCAGTCAGGTAAAAGGGTGCTTACAGATGCGTATAGGTTATTAAAGGATCGCGAAACCCTGATGCTGGAACCTATAACAGATAGCGATACTTCGATATATGAAATTCCCGAGAATACTGAAAAAACTACTATTCCGATAGGGTTATGTCTGCAAAATGTGGCAAAAAAAGGCGATATCGACACAAAAAATGTAATTTTTGTTAATAAAGCCGTAATAAAATTCCCGTTATTTGTTCGTAGATGGCGGGATGGTGATTACTTTTGTCCGAAGGGCATGCAAGGCAATAAAAAGAAGGTTTCAAAGTTCTTTAAAGATGAAAAATTCTCGTTGGCAGACAAGGAACAGACCTGGTTACTTTGCTCCGGAGAAGACATTGTCTGGATCATTGGCCACCGTGCCGACGAACGCTTTGCCGCGACACCGCAAACAACACAAATTTTAAAAATTGAAGTTTTATAAAATGAAAAAACTTGTTTTTGTATTTCTTTTACTAGTAGCTTTTTTGGCGAATGCCCAGACAAAGCAGCCTGTAAAATGGACGGCCAAAGCCGAAAAAAAGTCGGCTACCGAATACCTGCTCACGTTTAATGCTACTATAGAGGCAGAGTGGCACATGTATTCCCAATTTAGCGATGAAAACGGGGCCATACCTATGCTGGTTACCTTTAATAATGCAAAAAACAACTATGAACTTATAGGCAAAACCAAAGAAAGTAAGACCGAGCAGGCCTTTAACGATGTTTTTGGTGTAACAGAAACCTTTTGGAAGGAAAAGGCCCAGCTTACCCAAATGGTAAAATTGAAAGATAATTCTAATAAAATTGTACAGGTAACCTTTGAATACCAGGTGTGTAAAGAGGTATGCATACAAGACACCAAGCTGTTTCAGTTTGACCTTGGTAAAGGTACTGTTAAAGAAGTAAACCGCTTTGAAAAGATTGCTGCGCCTAAGGCTATTGCTGTAGCAGGGTATGAACCGGAAGCGGCAACTACTGCTCAGGATACAGCTACAACTGTGGCTCCCATTGCCGATACTGTAGTTGCGGACACAGCGAAAGCGAGTAAAGCAGGGGTAGCTGATGTTGTAAAAACAGAAAAAAAAGAAGAAGATAAAGGCCTGCTAGCCATTTTTCTTATAGCATTTTTCTCAGGTTTTACAGCCTTGCTTACACCGTGTGTATTCCCCATGATCCCTATGACGGTGAGCTTTTTTACCAAGCAAAGTAAAACAAAGGCTGCAGGCGTAAGAAATGCCATTATATACGGGGTTTCAATAATAGTGATATATGTACTATTGGGTTCGTTAGTAACCGCTATTTTCGGTGCTGATTCGCTTAACGCGTTATCTACTAATGTAACATTTAACCTTATATTTTTTGTGCTATTGATTGTTTTTGCCTGCTCGTTTCTTGGCGCGTTTGAGATAATGCTGCCCAACTCATGGGCTAATAAAATAGACCAACAGGCCGATAGGGGTGGTATAATAGGTATATTTTTTATGGCGCTTGCACTTGCCATAGTTTCGTTTTCCTGCACCGGGCCTATAGTAGGTACACTATTGGTAGAAGCTGCTTCAAAAGGCGGCATAGCTCCTGTAATAGGGATGTTTGGCTTTTCGCTTGCACTGGCCTTGCCGTTTATGCTGTTTGCCATGTTCCCCGGCTGGCTAAACAGCCTGCCAAAATCAGGCGGATGGCTCAATACGGTTAAGGTGTTCCTGGGTTTCCTTGAACTTGCTTTTGCTTTCAAATTTTTAAGCAATGCCGATCTTGTGTTGCAACTTCACCTTTTAGAAAGAGAAACATTCCTCGCCATATGGATTGCTGTATTTGGCGCACTTGCTTTATATATGTTCGGTAAAATAACGTTGCCGCACGATACACCCGGCGGGTTCATATCAGTAGGCAGGTTATTACTTGGACTTTTGGTATTGTCGTTTACAGTGTACCTTATACCTGGTTTATGGGGAGCACCGCTTTCGTTAATTAGCGGTTTCCCACCGTCGCCAACGTATAGTGAAAGCCCGAACGGTTTTGGCGGAAATGCCGGTGCCGGTGATGCCTCAATTGTTTTACCGGAAGGCGCTCACAATGGGCCTCATGGTATTGTAGCGTTTGAAGATTATGATAAGGGCCTGGCGTATGCGGCTAAAACAGGAAAGCCGCTGATGGTAGATTTTACCGGATATGCGTGTGTAAACTGCCGTAAGATGGAAGATAATGTATGGATTGACCCACGCATACTTTCCATTCTTAAAAATGATGTAGTGCTGGTATCGTTATATGTAGATTATAAAAAAGAGCTGCCGGAAAGTGAGCAGTACACAAGTAACACTACCGGTAAGGATATAAAAACTATAGGCAATAAATGGAGCGACTTACAGATAAGTAAGTATAAAACAAATTCGCAACCTTACTACGCCTTTGTTGGTAGTGACGGTAAAGAGCAGACCGATGCGCCAGCGCCTGTGGGCTATACTCCCAATAAGGAGGAATATCTTACATGGCTAGAGCAAAACGTAGCATTATACAAAAAGAAATAAGCACTAAATATAAAAAAACGCTGCAACTTGCAGCGTTTTTTTATACCTATTGTTTGGCTAAATACTCCTTGAGCTTTCCTTCTTTATAGGCGTCTACCAGTTTTTTAACGGTGCCTTTCGGCTGGACGTTGTTGGCAGGGTTAGCCATGTATTTTGCAAAGTTTTCCCAAACCTGGGCCGATTCATCGGCAGTAAGCAACTTCTTTTTGTTTTCAATCTGATACTTCGCCATTGATGCAATATAAATAGCACTTACCTCTACTTCTTTACTAACCGGACCAAAATGGGCGTCGAAACTAAAAGTAAAATCGGGGCTTTCTTCCATCCAACGCATCAGGTACCCTGCTGCGGTTGCCCTGTCGACTTTGTTCTTGTCTATTGGGTTCGTTAACAAATATTCGGCAGTTTGAAGTGCATTTTGATTCGCGTCGGTAGCCTGTTTACTATTTGTTATGGGGTATTTGCTAAAATCGGGTAAAACGGTTTGGGCAAAGGCACAGTTAAGCGACAGCAATAGCGCCGCCGAAAGGATAGACTTTTTCATTGGTTTGGTTAATTTTTAAATTTTGATTTCCCAAAAATAAAGAAAATTATATCAACTTCACTAATTTTCTTGCGCAGGTTTGCACCGGATCCCACACGGGTGAGAATGGTGGGGCGTATGACAAATCCATATCGATAAGGTGTTGCAACGTAAGGTTGTGTGTTACGGCTGTTGCCAAAACATCAATACGCTTAGCGGCACCTTCTTCACCTATAATCTGGCCGCCCAAAAGCCTGCCGCTGTTTTTTTCGGCAAGCAACTTTACCACTATTTTTTTACTGTCGGGGTAGTAACCGGCCCGTGTTGTACTGTCTATTATTGTGGCAACATATTCTATACCCAGTTTACTAAGTTCTTTTTCCTGCAGTCCGCTGCGGGCTACCTCATAGCTGCATACTTTGCATACCGCTGTGCCCACTGCCCCGGGAAACGTGGCAGCCTCACCTGCAATGCTGCTACCTGCCACCACGCCGGTTTTATTGGCTACCGTACCCATAGCAATATAGAAATGTTTTTTACTTACCAGGTTCAGCGTTTCGGTACAGTCGCCGGCTGCCCAAACATCAGGCACATTGGTTTGCATCTGTGCGTTTACTTTTATGGCATTGCGTACACCCAGTGCAATACCCGAGCCCGCCAGGAACGCCGTATTGGGCGACGACCCCATCCCGAAAATTACCATATCAGCAGGCAGTGATTGCTTATCGGTGATAACGTGGGTAACCGCATTTTCCTGTATTTCAAACGCTTTAAGGGTTTCATTTAAATACACTTTTGCGCCCAGGTTACGTACGGCCTCGGTTACGATTTGACCCATATCGGGGTCAAGGGTGTTCATCAACTGGGCGCTGCGGTTTATTATGGTTACGCCTATATTGCGTATAAGCAATGCTTCGGCCATTTCGAGACCTATGTAGCCACCCCCGATAATCACAGCGTTTTTAGGGTTATTGTTACGGATAAAATTCTCGATGTTAATGCCGCTTTTCAGGGTGCTTACGCCAAAAACATTTTGGGCATTGTAGCCAGCTATATCTTTTGGGCAGTAAGGTTTCCCGCCCGTGGTAATGAGCAATTGGCCGTAAGGCTGCCAAAATTCTGTGTCTTTGATTTTATCCAGCACGCGAATCCGTTTATTTTCGGTGTCTACCTGTAGTACCAAATGCTGGGTACGCACATCGATGTTATATTTGGTGCGGAATTCCTCTGGGCTGCGGGCAATGAGTTCGTCAGAAGTGGCTATGAGCCCCGAGATAAAGTAGGGGATTCCACAGGCGGAGTAGGAGGTATAGCCTGATTTTTCAAATACGATTATTTGTTTATCAGGCTGTACGCGCCTTACTTTTGATGCGGCCGACATACCGGCCGCATCGCCGCCTATTATTACGAGGATGTTATTATCCATAAGATGAGGTTATATACAAATATAGGCAATGCAATATTGCTTTCGCCATATAGATTTATATCAATTGAAAGACCTCGCTAATCGAGGCTCTTAGTGCTGCCAAATGCCGTGGGCGACAAGGCAATCAAAAAATGTGCGAAGGATAAAACTACATATCCTTTTACAGGTAGCGCTCCTACACAATACATTCTGATTTAAGAAGGTTTTTATAATCCAAAACGACGCGTTTAAGTAACTGGAATGAATACTATAGCTTTGCCTGGCGCCACTTAAAAAGCATCAGCCTTTTACGGCTTTCAACATCGTTAAGGCGCACTGCCGTTATATCTTCAATGCGGTATATGCCCCTGCCCTCGCTTTCGCCAAGGTTACCCACAAAGTGCAGTATAACATCGTCTTCACTTACCTGTTCTACAAAACCAGAATAAAGGTCACCGTTGTTTATTTCAACTTTGGCTACCAGTTCCTTATTGTTTTCGGCATATTTCAATAGGCTGAACTGCCATAATTCAGACGTAGGTATATCAACATCCAGCGGCATTTCCTTATCAATTTCAGCCGAATAATCTATAACGCACTGCATGGCGCGTGAGTAATCGTCGTCAAAATCAATGCTTTTTATATCGCTAATATTCAGGATTATTACGCCGTCGGGCTTACCATACTTAGTATAGTGCTTCAGGCTTATAATATCATCTGTATAGTCCTGCACGTAGCCTGCCCAGAAACCCTCATCATCTTTGTAGCACCGTACGCTTATAATTTCTTTGTGCTTTTTAGAACGCTCAAAGACATCTGTAAATAAACCCATCTTAATTATTATTTCTGGCGTTTAATATCTGCCACTGGTCGTTAAGGTATTTTACCTTATGTACCTCTTTCATAATATCCTCATATTCATCTTCATAATATTCAGAACCCTTATCAGTTTCAGCATCAAGGTCAGCGGCGCGTTCCAGCAGGTTTTCCATAACGGGTTGTAATTTATCTTTAACCAGTTGCGGCATCGCTGCAAACAGGGTTTGTAATTCTTGTTTTAGCATTTTTTTATAATTAAGGGGTTAACTATTTATCAGGATATAATGGGTATGAGTGAAGCTCAAATCTGAAATCTACAATCTTAAATTACCCAAGCCACCCTTCCCTGTCCAGGCTACGGTACTGTATTGCTTCGCTAATGTGTTGTGGGGCAATATTCTCTACAGCATCCAGGTCGGCTATGGTGCGGGCTACTTTCAGTATACGGTCATACGCGCGGGCCGATAGGTTCAGACGTTCCATGGCAAGTTTAAGCAATTGCAGCGAAGCATCGTCCAGCTTACAGTATTCGCGTATCTGGCGGCTGCTCATCTGGGCGTTATAGTGCATGTTGTCGTATTCATCAAAGCGCTTGGTTTGCAGTTCGCGTGCTGCGGTAACCCGCTTGCGTATCTCTACACTGCTCTCGGCTTTACCGGTATCGCTAAGTTTTTCAAAAGGTACGGGCGTAACCTCTATATGGATGTCGATACGGTCCAGTAGTGGACCCGATATTTTGCTCAGGTAGCGCTGCATTTCGTGCGGTGACGAACTTACCGGGGCATCGGGGTCGTTAAAATAGCCGCCGGGGCTGGGGTTCATACTCGCCACCAGCATAAAGCTTGACGGGTAGGTTATGGTAAAACGTGCACGGCTTATGGTTACCTCGCGGTCTTCCAGCGGCTGTCGCATTACCTCAAGTACATCGCGTTTGAATTCAGGCAATTCATCAAGAAATAGTACGCCGTTATGCGCCATGCTTATCTCCCCCGGTTGTGGAAAGCTGCCTCCGCCTACAAGCGCGACGTTACTAATCGTGTGGTGCGGGCTACGGAATGGCCGCTGGTTCATAAGCCCTACGTTCTTAAGCTTGCCTGCCACGCTGTGTATCTTGGTAGTTTCGAGCGCTTCGCGCAGTGTCATGGGTGGCAGTATGCTGGGCAGTCGCTTGGCAAGCATGGTCTTACCGGCGCCGGGCGGGCCTATCAGTATAATGTTGTGACCACCCGCTGCGGCTATCTCCATACAGCGCTTGATGGACTCCTGCCCCTTAACATCGCTAAAGTCAAATTCGGGGAAGTCGAGCGTTTTGTAAAATTCCTCGCGGGTATTTACTATGGTAGGTTCCAGCGTGCCGCGGCCTTCAAAAAAGTCGATTATTTCGCTGATGTTTTCCAGGCCGTAACAGTCTAATCCTGACACGATTGCGGCTTCCTTTACGTTTTGCTTCGGCAGGAAAAAGCCTTTGTAGCCTTCCTCCTTCGCTTTGATGGCAATAGGCAGTACTCCGCGAATGGGCTGTAGCGAACCATCAAGCGAAAGTTCCCCCATAATAATGTACTTATCAACGTCGTCGCTTTTTATTTGGCCCGAAGCCGCGAGTATGCCCACGGCCAGGGTAAGGTCATACGCGCTGCCCTCTTTGCGGAGGTCGGCAGGGGCCATGTTGATGGTTATTTTTTTGCCGGGCAGGCTGTAGCCGTTGTTTTTAAGCGCGGCTGCAATGCGGTAGCTGCTTTCTTTAACGGCGTTATCGGGCAGGCCCACAAGGTGGTAGCCTATGCCTTTATCTATGTTTACCTCTACGGTTATGGTGGTAGCCTCTACGCCAAACACGGCGCTTCCGAAAACTTTTATGAGCATATGGTGGTTTTACAGGGCATGAAAATACGCAAATTATTTTACGAATAAAATTTATGTTGAATGCTAAAGGCAATGTTGAGAAGAATTAAGGAGCGAATTCTAATAAATTCGTAAAGTAAGATATATTTATAGTCGCAACACATGCTAAAATCCACTTAAAAATCCACAACTTTATTCTATTCTAACTATAAACATCCTACTTTTATAAGTAGTTAAATTAACAGGCTCTTATGGCAGGATATTTTAAAACCGATGTTCACATATTAGTACTTTTGGCCGGGGGCATTATTGCCCTGCTGGCAGCGGTAGTGCCCGTGTTGCTGCGCAAAAAATACCTCTCGGCGCCTATAATTTACCTGATTATCGGCGGGCTGGCTTACCTTGCTGCCCTGCCATTAGATATAAAGCCGTTAGAGCACCTGAGCACCATAGAGTACATAACCGAATTTGTGGTTCTCGTCGCCCTTGCAAATACCGGCCTCCGCATAAAAGAGCCCTTTAAATGGAAAACCTGGAAACACGCGGCGCGCCTGCTTGCCATAGCCATGCCCGTTACTATCGTGGCAGCGGCATTTTTGGGTTGGTGGGCACTGGGTTTTGCCCCCGCAACCGCACTGCTGTTTGGCGCACTGATATCGCCTACCGACCCGGTTTTGGCCAGCGAATTGCAAACCTCTGAACCCGGCGAAGAAGATCGCTCGCAAATAAAGCTGGGCCTCACTGCCGAAGCCGGTATTAACGATGGGCTTGCTTTCCCGTTTACGTACCTTGCCATACACGCCGCGCAAAAGGGGCTTAACTACGAGGAATGGATAGGCTCATGGCTGCTGTACTACTTTTTTATAAAAATTATTGTGGGCGTGGCTGTGGGCATTTTTACGGGCTGGGCGCTCTATAAGCTGGTGTTGCTGTTAAGCAGTGGCGACAGCAGTACATTAAGCAAAGTGAGCAAGGGTATTTTGTCTTTAGCCTTACTGCTGCTGCCGTATGCGGTGAGCGAAATTGCAGGCGGTTACGGCTTTATAGCGGTATTTTTTGCCGCATGTATGTTCAGCCGTTATGAAGAACACCAGCCCCAGGTAACCAGTCTGCACGATTTTAATGAAGAGCTGGAACGTTTTGTAGTAGCGGTTATTTTTGTTGTAACGGGCTTTTTTATAGCATTGCGCCATGCAGTATTGTTTGATATATATACCCTACTTACGGCGCTTTGCCTTATACTCATTGTGCGGCCCGCCGCGGGCTACCTTTCCTATATAGGTTCGGGGTTAAAGCCGTTTCAAAAATTCGTGCTGTCGTTTTATGGTATTCGGGGCATTGGGTCTATATTTTACCTTGCGTATGCCTTAAACGAGGCTGATTTTGAAAACGCGGAAAAACTTATAGATATTACTGCGGCAGTTATCTTCTTCTCGGTACTTATCCACGGGATTACCGCACGGATGGTACAAAAACGGATTAGCTCCGGCGGATATACTACTATGTAGCGGTTAATAAGGGACTAGAAATTCGGTTGCTGGTAAAACACCACCTTAAATATATTTAGAAAAAATAAACGAGGTATTAGAAATTATCAGATGCAGAGCCAAAATTAATCTTTATTCAAGTTCTTTAAATGTATCGCCCTGGCTTATATCTCCGGTTTCAAAACCTTTTTTAAACCAGTACATCCGCTGTGCCGAAGTGCCATGTGTAAAAGAATCAGGCACTACGCGGCCCTGCGCTTTTTTTTGTATTGCATCGTCGCCTACTGCATTGGCAGCGCTAAGGGCCTCTTCAATATCGCCCTCTTCCAGTACATTGTTCATTTCTTCATTATGGTTAGCCCATACACCGGCATAAAAATCGGCTTGCAACTCCAACGCTACCGACAGGCGGTTGGCTTCGGTTTCATTGCCCTGTGCCTGTAGGCTTCTAACTTTTTCTGAAGTGCCTAAAAGGGTTTGCACATGATGGCCTATTTCGTGGGCTATAACATAAGCTACGGCAAAGTCGCCTCCCTTTGCGCCAAACCGGCTTTGCAGTTCCTCAAAAAAGGTCAGGTCCATATATACTTTATGGTCTGAAGGGCAATAAAAAGGCCCGGATGCCGACGACGCACCACCACATGCGGTTTGCACGCCATCGCGAAATAACACGAGTTTAGGCTCTTCGTAGTTTTTTCCGTTTTCAGAAAAAATTTTAGACCACACATCTTCTGTATCTGCAAGCACCGTAGCTACAAATTCGCCTTGTTTTTTATCTTCAGCAGTAAGCTCGGTATTTTCGCTTTGCGTGCCTGTTTGGTTTTGTATATCATTTATTGTAGAGCTTACATCGCCGCCGCCCAAAAACATATTTATAAGCAGGATAATTACGCCTATTACACCGCCGCCTGCGGCAATCTTACCGCCGGACATGCCACGACGGTCTTCCATATTGTCACTTTGCCTTCTGCCTAACCATTTCATAATTTATGTTGTTTTATTGCCGGAAATTAATAATTTAAACAAGCGGTTGTATTAACTTTATAAAGACTTTAGTATATTTATTAAAATAGTTACGCACTTATTTAAAACCCGATACGGAAACCAATATAACCGTCGGCCTGGTGGGTATCGCTGTTGTTCAGCACAGCAGTGATAAATGAACCGGAGCCTATATAAAAACCGTGGTATCGTGCGCCTATGCCCGCTGCGAACCCTGAAATTTCGGTAGAGGAAAGCGGCAGGAATACCTCAAAGGCATCGGTTGAATAGCGTGGTATTATCGTGGTCACATTTTGTATTGCAAGCTGGTTTACTTCATAGTCTGCATTTAGCTTTTGCTGCGTATAAGCGGTTAGGTACCAGTTAGCATATACATTTACATCGGCATACAGGGCAAGGCTTGCAGGGAGTTTTACTTTAAAGTCTGTATTTTCGTGCACTATCTGTGCAAAGCCGCTTTGTATCAGTTTTTGTTCAATTACTTTTATATCATTTTCATTTTTAAACTGGTTAAGATCCAGGAATTCCCCGTCTGGTACATTTATAATATAATTATTACTTTCGTTATTACTGTCCTTAAAGGTCATGCTGCCCATGTTGCGTAACGCTGCCCCGGCAGTAAGGCGGTACTTGCCGTCGTTGTTATCGTCCCAGCTATAATTAACCCCAATATCTGCAGAAAGCCCGCTGGGCCCATTGCCAAAATAATTCGCAAAATTGCGTTTCCTGCTAAAATTGTCTGCCAATCCGCCGGAGTAGGCAAAACTCACCTCGCTATATGCATCAGTAAGTGAAACCACATTATTGTTGTATGCAAGGGTGCCGCTAAAATCGCTGGCGTTCATGCGGGCATAAGACCCGGGGAATAATAACTTAAGTGTTAGCCCGGCATTTAATTTGTGCCCGTTTGCGTTAAAAAGTTCGCTTGCGGCACTAAAGCCCAGTTCGCCCCAGCTTGTAGCAGATACCTTTTGGTTATAATCGGCCACTACGGTAGTCGCCACTTCTACTGATTCGGGTGCTATACCATTAACTATGGCATTACCCAAATCATTATTGAGGTTTATAATGTTTGCCTTTGTTTTTCCCGCGGTTGTTACCGCAAACGCCCATTTCTCTGTCTTATATGCAAATGATGGGCCAAGCGCTTCAATGTCTAAACGGAAACTGGCAGGTGTACTACCGGAAAATATGGCGCCCTCAAAATTGTCACTTCCTACCAAGTCATTAAACCCAATCTTATTATTAGACATGTAAGTGCTTATTGAAACAATATTAAGGGTGTAGGTATCTGCAAGGTTAGCGAATTCGGCGGGGTTCATTGTGCCGCTTATCAGGGTGCTGCTTTTAGATGTACTTATTCCTGCGAAATGCTCCTGGCTATAAAGGGATGTAAAACACATTATTGCACTTGTAATAAATATTGTTTTCATATTGTAGGTTTTTTACTAAAATTAGTAAATATTATAACCTACTGAATATCAATACTGTTATAGTTTTGTGAAATGTATTGTACTATTTTATGATATTTTAAGAGTTTTTATAAAGATAAATGGTTTCTTACAGCAATCAGGTTTCGTACAAATTTTTATACCATTATAATTATGCCTAATCGGTGGAATTATTTAGATATTGGCAATCAGACGCTTTTCCACAAAGGGTCATCCGGTACAGGGGCAATTATTTCCATCCCCTCTTTCGTAACCGGGTGTATGAGCATGAGCTTACGGGCGTGCAAGCATATTCCACCATCGGGGTTACTGCGGTCAGCCCCATATTTAAGGTCGCCCTTTATGGGCGAACCAATCGCTGAAAGCTGCGCACGTATCTGGTGGTGGCGGCCGGTATGTAAATTGATTTCGAGTGCGGTATAGTTGTTAAGCACTTTTAGGACTTTATAATCCAGGCTTGCCATTTTACTTTCAGGTACTTCTTTGGCGAATGCCTTACTAGTATTGGTTTTCTCGTTACGCCTGAGGTAATGCAATAGTTCGGCACTGTCTTTTTCAGGGCGGTTTTTTACGATGGCCCAGTAAGTTTTTTGGGTTTCACGGTTTTTAAAGAGTTCATTAAGCCGGGTAAGTGCCTTGCTGGTGCGGGCAAAAACCACTATACCTGTTGTAGGCCTGTCCAGCCGGTGCACTACACCCAGGAATACCTCGCCCGGTTTGTTATATTTGTCTTTAATATATTCCTTAACTACTTCGCTTAGCGGCTTATCGCCGGTTTTATCGCCCTGCACAATGTCGCCCACACGCTTATTAACCACGATAATGTGGTTGTCTTCGTAGAGTACGTTTAGATTACTTTTATTAGTTAAGGTTTTCAGAATGAATAAGTTTTAACGTGTAAGGATTAATATAACATTAGTCTGAAAATTAGAAATTGTTGTAACTTTAATTTAGCTAAAGTAATAATTAATCACGCGTTTCCCAACACACTCTTAAAAACCTTTAGCCTACACTTTAAAATTGCTATCTTTAAACCTATGGAATTTTACGCCCTCATAAAAAAACTGATTCCGCCCTTTGCACAGGTGCGGGGAGAAATAGAGTTGCTTAAGTTGAAAAGCCCAGGAAAATCTCCCACAGAACTGGGAAGGCTGTACCTTATACAAGTACGCAGAAAGTATACCGGTGTGGGTGTGGTAAGCGCGTTGCCCGGCGTAATACCCGGCCTGGGTACCGTAGCCCAGATAGCGGTTGAGGCGGGAAGTATTTCGGCGGAAGTGCTACTAATGCTACGCTGGATGGCTTCGTTAACATACGGCACCGGACTTATATACGGGCAGGATACAGAAGATGATTTTGAGGGCCGTTTTACACTGATATTAGGCCTGTGGAGCGGTGTGGTTATACCTGAAAATGCAGAGCTGTCACTAGGCGAAAAAATTACAGTAAACCATTTTGACCAGCATATAACCGACAGGATACGCAACCGTATGCAGCAAAAGATAGGGCTTAAGCTGGTAACTAAATATGGCGCTAAAAGGGGAGGGGTAGCCCTTGGCACCCTCATACCCTTCGGGATAGGTGCGGCAGTGGGCGGTGCGTTTAACTATAACGTAATGTCACGCTTTGGCAAAGTTGCCGAAGATTATTTTAAGAACCACAATGGCCATTATACGTTGAGCGCATAGCTATGAAAACCAGTGCCGGTATATTACTTTACAGGTTGGATGTGGGCGAACCGCAGTTTTTCCTTGTCCATCCCGGCGGGCCTTTTTTCACAAAGAAAAATGAAGGCTGGTGGACAATACCAAAAGGTGAACCTAATGATGGCGAAGACCTGATTAACTGCGCCATTCGCGAATTTACCGAAGAAACCGGATACACTCCTATAGAACCCTATTTTCCTTTAAAACCTATTACACAAAAGGGTGGCAAAACCGTACATGCATGGGCAGCAGCGGGCAACCTTGACCCTGCTAACATTACCTGCAACACCTTTGAGGTAGCCTGGCCGCCAAAGTCGGGTAAAATGACATCATTTCCTGAAATAGATAAGGCAGGGTGGTTTACCTATACCGAAGCGTCGCGGCTAATAAATGAGCGTCAACTTGCTTTTCTCGATGAATTTCAGGGTATATTGAATCGTTAAACGCATCCTAATTGAAATTTACAGAAAAGGCCACCTGTTAAGGGCAGCCTCATCATTTTTGGTGTTGTGTTGTTAAGATTTTAAACCAATATCTAAAAACAGATTTAACTTTCTACTACTCCTGTCTCCATATATTCCTTAAAGTTTTTAATGTCTTTTTCTACCATACGCTCAAACACCGGGTTAAGTAGCTTTGCAGCCAGTTCGCCGGGCTTGCCGAGTGGCGCACGGTAGCTAATCAGAACATTTACTTCGGTGGCATCGCCTACTGTGGTAAAATAAATTTTACCTGCATTGTCTATAGTACTGCCCGGCATAGAATGCCAGCTTAGCAGTTCGCCAGGCTCATCCATTAGTATTTCGGCTTTCCAGCTTACTTCGGCTCCGGGCACGTTTGGCAGTTCGGCAGTCCATTCGCTTATATATTGGTTGAGGGGCTGTATGCTTTTTATATGTGTCATGAAAAACGGAAGGTTCTCCAGGTTACGCCAAGCAGCATATACCTCGTTTGCCGGTTTATTAACGGTAAAGGAGGTATTGATTTTAATATTACTACCTTCCATTACACCCGTGCTGTTAATGGCATCGTAGGCAGGGCAGTAGCCTGTAACACCCCTGAAGAGCATGGTGCCTGCTGTAACAGCTTCGGCTGTTTTTTGCCTGTCTTTTTTTGTTAAGGCACGGTACAGTAGGTAAGAGCCCGCGGCTATCATTAAAATACGTTCGGTTTTACCCACATTTACCCTGAAGCCCGGCACTATGCTCTTTTTACTCTTATACAGGTAACCGTCAGCTTCTGCTGCACTGCTTACAGAGGAATAACGGTTAGGATCCGTACCCGAAGCGTCATACTTACTAAAGTTTTGTTTTTGATATGTGTCTCTTGATAGTCCCATGTTTGTATTTTTTATATGTAATTACATAAAGGTACCACTAAGTTTGCCCTTTTACTGGTAAGGTTATGGTAAAGTATTCTTAAGGCTTTGCAAAATCTGTATAGGTTTGTAAAATGCCACTTTTAACCTATAATTATAATATAGTCACAAATTTGTCATAATTCACTTTTTTTTGTCAATCTCTTTTTTTTTGATGGGTAACTTTGTAAAACAATTAAATGATAATGCTTAATGACGCTTCAAAACCATGTAAAAACACTAAAAATTACTATTATGAAAACGATACTATTACTACTGTTTTGTCTTCCTGCATTCGCTCAAACCGGGTTCAAGGCTGATGGAGATGACATTGTTTGGCAAAAAAAATTCGATTCGCAAAATGCAAATATTGTTGCAATGCTTGATAGGCAACCCGGCCTTAAAGTAGGCGGCTTTATGGATAATATGTATAAAGGTATGGGAGTAGAAGTGCAAAATACCTGCGACGGCGGTACCGGACTTATGAAAAACCCACTGAAATTCAGCTTCATAGTATTAACTGACCCTTACGGTTATGTGGTGAAAATAAGAAACTTAAAAATACTCGAAAAATATGGTCCCATGCAGGCCACTACCAGGGCTAATTCTGCTGAGAAATATTTTATGGACGGTACCAAACTTAAAACCGAAGGCATAGCGCAACAAAATATGGAGTGCCTGGACGCTTTTCTCACTGATATGTTTACACCACTGCCTGAGGCTGCTGAAAACAACGCGCTTACCAGTAACAAATAACAATTGCTATATATATCCTAAAACTCCTTGTGGGCTCACCGCCACAGGGAGTTTATTTTTTATAATTCAATCGCTTTTGGTATAATGTGTTTATTGTTTGATAAGCGTTACCACACCTATGCTCCGAGGTACTTCTACAGTTTCATAATTGGGCACGCCGCCATTTCTTTCAGGCATTATTGTCTGGTAGCGTATTACCAGCATATAGTCTTTATTTACAAAAAGCCGTTCCTGCGATAAACGGCCGGCAATATCATTTTTATCGCCTTCAATTTTTTCAAAGCCCTGTGAAAGGGCATCCTTGTCAAACGCCTTTGAATCGGCACCGCCGGGAAGCATGTAGGTTATTTCGTTACCCGATATTTTTATGCCACTTTGCTTGATTTCATTTACGTAGGTATCGCTACTGTCTGTATAGGAGCGCTCATATTTCCACTCCGGCCCCAGCTTATTGAGGTAGTTGTTAATATTTTTAGGGGTGGTAAGTTCAAAAATAGTTTTAAGGTCCTTAAGGTTTATATCGCGAAAATCCTCATTTGCATATTCGTTCATGTCCTCATTGCCTTCTAATATTTTAACGATGCTCGGGTACCTTTCAGAATATACAACAGGTACCTCCTGGTCTTTGTAATACTTATCAAATTGGCTGGCCGAAATTTCAACGGTTGCCACGGTAGTCTCACCATTTTTATTCTTGAAGGTTACGGTAAGTTCTGTATCGTCAAACCTGCGGGTTTTAAATGACGATCCGTCTTTAATTGTTGCAATGGTAAATATGCCGTGTTCTTTGAGTTCATTTTTTGTCCTTTCTATGCCGTGGTATACCAAAAACGCACCATAACCAAACAGCGATACTAAAATGAGCAGCATTATCATGCAACCTTCGGCTTGTGCATTTTCAGACGGTTCTTCTGGTTTTTTTAAGGCGAACTGAAAAAGCGACATCACTACAAGAACACAAAATACTATGGCTCCAAGCAATGATAAAAATGTACTGGCGCTCTCAAAAGTAGCCACCGGTATGCCCTCGGCAAAAAACCAGGCAGTAAAAATTGCAAGGGCCGGGTAGAGTATTTTTTTGTACATAAAGCGTTGGTTAGGGCGCAAATATATACAAATTTTTGAAAGTGTTCAGTGTTCAGTCGCAACCATTAATACAGTTTCCAGCTCGAGTGAAGCTCCTGCCAACTACCCGCTGCCTGCTATTCCACCCTGTTTACAAGGTTGATAAATTCCTCCCGATAGCCCTCCTTATCTTTAAGGTTGGCATCACGGGCAAGCTGAATTATAGCGGCCGCTTTTTTATCCGGCACCAGCTTACTGTCCCGCAGCTTAAGGCCAAACCACGCTACTGCTGCGGCAAATTTAAAGTCGCCCGAAGCATCATCAAGGCTTTTAAACTTATCGGGAATAATCGCTGTTATCTGTTTGCTTACATCGCCATCCGGCTTTTTGTAGCGGAATTTTATAGTAGCCAGCTCGTCCTGATAAGTAGCCGAATTTCTAGGCCCCGTGTTGCTGTACTTCAGGTCGGCTGCCACCGCAAAGCTGCTTTTTACCCCCTGTGGAATAATTTCATACAGCGCGGTTACCGTATGGCCGCTGCCCAGTTCGCCGGCATCTACACTGTCGTTAGCAAAATCCTCATCGTTAAGTTTACGGTTTTCATAGCCAATCAGCCTGTACGACTGCACGTGCAGCGGGTTAAACTCTATCTGTATCTTCACGTCCTTAGCTATGGCATACATAGAGCCAACAAACTCTTTGCCCAGAAAACGGTCGGCTTCCTCATCGGTATCAATGTAGGCATAGTTGCCGTTGCCCTTATCGGCCAGGGTTTCCAGCTTGCTGTCTTTATAATTACCCATACCGTAGCCAAGGCAGGTAAGGAATACGCCACTTTTACGCTTTTCCTCAATAAGTGTTTCCATTTCGGCATCAGATGAAGCACCTACGTTAAAATCGCCATCGGTAGCCATAATCACGCGGTTATTACCATCTTCGATAAAATTTTCTTCAGCGGTTTCGTAGGCCAGCTTTATGCCGTCGCCGCCGGCTGTGGTGCCGTTAGCCTCAAGTTTGCTCAGTGCGTTCAGTATTACCTGTTTTTCATCGCCGCTTGTAGAGGGCAGCAGCACTTCGGCAGCACCGGCATACACTACTATGGCAATCTGGTCTTCGCTGCGCATTTTTTCTACCAGTACCTTCATATTCTTTTTCAGCATGGGCAGTTTATTGGCATCGGCCATAGAGCCCGATACATCAATAAGGAACACAAAGTTGCTCGACGGCAGGTCACGTTTTTTATATTCTTTGCCTTTAAGGCCTATTTTTAGCAGTTTGTGCTGGGGGTTCCACGGGCATTCGCTGTACTCGGTATTTATAGAAAAAGGGTCGTCGCCCTTGGGTTGGGGGTAATCGTATTTAAAGAAGTTAATCATCTCCTCCACACGCACGGCATCTTTAGGTACCATTTGCCCCATATTGATGAACCGCCTTACATTAGTATAAGAAGCATTATCAACATCTATCGAAAAAGTTGAAAGGGGAGTAGTAACGGGGCTTTCAAACTTGTTTTCTTCAAACACACCGTACTCTTCTGAATCAACCGGAATTTTAGAGTAACCATCATAGGTATTAAGGTCTTTATCAGATAGCTTATACTCCTGTACCAGTTCTTCAAATTTTTTCTTTTTGGCACCACCCAGTTTTTTTGTTTTCACGATTATAGCACCGTTAGCCGCCTTGCCGCCATATAGTTTTACGGCCTCGGTTTCTTTAATAACCTTAAACGATTTTATATATGCAGGGTCAATCTGGTCAATAATATCAGGGTTTACCTCGGTACCATTGATGATGTACAGCGGGTTGCTGTTAGCCCGTATAGCGCCTAACCCGCCCGTAGAAGCTACCGGCTTTTCTGCTTCTTTTTCTAATTCATAGTTTACACCTACTGTAATGTCATACACTGCCAGGGCTTTTTTGCCATCTTCTTTTGCACGTTCCGACAGGCTTTTTAAGGCGATGCCCTGCAGGTTGTTTTGGGTAACTTTTGGTCTGATGATAACACCCACTTTCGAGTTTGTATCGTCATATCCTTTGCTGGTGGTGCTATAGCCCGCAGCAATGTCGCCCTTTATAAATCCTGAGTTGTCAGATGGTGTTTTAAACTCAAGGTCTTTTGCATCAATTTTAGTTGCCGAACCTGTAAACGCCTCTTTAACAGTAGTTCCGTAACCCACCACTACTACTTCTTCAAGCGTTGACGCATCTTCTTGCAGCATTATATTCAGCGCTAACTTATCGCCAAGTTTTATTTCCTGTGTTTGAAAACCTATATAACTAATTGCTAATATTTCGCCTTTTTGTGCCTGGATGGAAAATTTACCATCAAGGTCGGTTTGCACAGTATTTGCTGTACGTTTTACTATAACAGTAACCCCCGGCAGCGGCAGGCCAGTCGAGTTCTCGATAATAATGCCTGTATAATTGGTAGTTGCGGTCTCCTTATCTGCCCATGTTGTTTCTTTTGATTTGGCTAATTCCTCTGCCTTGGGTGCTTCCTCAGCGGCAGTCTTTTCACTATTGTCTCTAATCCAAGCAGTACTTTTATCACTTCTTGAACTCCAAACTTTGCCAATTTTTCTTTTTGCTGTAAAATGTACTGAATCACCTTCTACAATGTAACTGCCGTTAGTGCCAAGAACTTTATCGTCTTTTAGCGCATTGGTGCTTCCAACTGTTTGATTATTAAGCTCACTAACTACAACCTGCTCTTGCGCATTATGCAATTCCGTTTTTGGCGGAAATGCTTCCTTAACCTTTTGTGTATCAATAACCGTTATATTTTGTTCAGGATTAACATTTGGTTCTAAAGTGTTTTTACTTTTAGTCATTTCAAAACCTATGGTAACAAACAGCAACAGCAGGGCGGCTATGCCGGTATACTTCCAAAGCCTGGCGGCGCGGCGCTCTTTGTTACGGTCCAGTTTTTCTTCAACGCGGTTCCACACCGCATCCATACGGTCAAAACCTTTTTTATCTTCGCTGTTGCGGGCGGCAGTTTCAAACTGCTTGTATATTTTATCGTGATTTTCCATGGCTGTTTTTCTCGTTTTGGTAATAAACATTGTTTACTAATTCCTTCAGTTTGCTTCGCGAGGCATTAAGCTGCGATTTTGATGTGCCTTCGCTAATGTTAAGCATTACTGCTATCTCCTTATGCGAAAACCCCTCAATGGCAAAAAGGTTAAAAACGGTACGGCAGCCCTCGGGCAGGTACGTCAGCAGGTTAAGCAGGTCTTCTTCTTCAAGCCCTGTATCGTGCATTTCAGACGGTTCGGCGCTACGGGCCATGTCTTCTATATAAATATTAAAATTTACTTTGCGCTTTAGCGTAAGCAAGCATATATTTACGGCTATTTTGCGCGCCCATGCCTCAAACGCCTTGCTTTCCTTCAGCTGGTCAAGCTTTGTGAAAATGGTAAAGAACGCGTCGGCTATTACCTCCTCAATTTCTTCCTCGCTCTTTAAATACCGCTTGCAGGTATGGTACAGCTTGGGCGCCATAAGGTCGTACACCTTGCGCTGCGCGTCGCGGTGCATTTTCCTGCATGCTGTTATTAGTGTTTCTTCAATCACTTTAAAGTCGGTTTTTTTATATAGAGCACGTTTAAGGTGAAAAGGTTGGGAGGGAGTGAAAAAAGTTTGCATTTTTTTTAGTGGTCAGTGTTCAGTAGCAGTTCAGTTCCACTCCCAGCCCTCCCCAAAGGGGGAGGCGCTGCTTCACTCTTTTGAAACAGTGCTTTGTATTTGTCCGTTGGCTTCCTTTTCCTTCAGAAAGTTATGATAGCCATCTGACAGGGAGGAGGGCTATTTGACTGAAGCTACTGCCTACTGTGACTGAACACTGACCACTAAAAAAATCACTTCTTCACGGTCAACTTATACACCTCTGTCTCCGTTGCATCATTATCGGTATCTTCACATAATAAAAATTCCAGTGTCTTTGCATTCTCTTTATATAAAGTAATTCCCTCAAATTTATTTTTCTCGGATATGACCACTGTTTTTTCCACCTTCATCTTATCCAGATTTATCCTGCCAAGGACTGTTCCTGCCACATCGCCGTCTAAGTAAGTCGATGCCGTATTTTCGGCGGCAGCTATAAAGTACAGTTTGCCGTTAGCTATAGTGCCATCGGTAAAAGTAGCCTGCACGCCGTTTATCCTGGGTAGCTTTATGGGGTTGTATATAATCTGGAAAAATGTAGTGTTTATAGTACCATTAAGCGTAAAGATGCCGTTTACCTTTTTAGGTCCGTTGCCGCGGTTCAGCAAATACCAGGTGTCGCCATCGTTCACCGCACCTTCTATATTAAAATCTTCAGGGCTTATTTCGCCAAACGACTGCATGGCAAGGTACAGGTCGGCCGCATCAATATGAGGGTACACTTCTTTGGTTTTTATATTCATGTGGCCGATAAGGTTGCGGTTGTCTGCAGAGCCTGATCCAAAAACGTACAAGCTGTCATCTTTTATGGCTATGGCTTCATAATCGGGCTTGTCGGCTTTAGGAACATTTTCGAGTGCTCCCGCGTATTCTTTATTTACAAGGCTGGTTTTATCAAGCGCTTTTGTCTCTATATTATAGTTGTAAACCAAATGGCTATTATCAGCTACCAGGTACAGGGCATTTTCATGGTAAATGA
Organism: Flavobacterium sp. RHBU_24; assembly: GCF_046613695.1. Taxonomy (NCBI): domain Bacteria; kingdom Pseudomonadati; phylum Bacteroidota; class Flavobacteriia; order Flavobacteriales; family Flavobacteriaceae; genus Flavobacterium; species Flavobacterium sp. RHBU_24. The sequence continues at coordinate 187,768 of NZ_JBKJHD010000007.1, forward strand.
GTCCCGATGCCGACCCGATACCTATAATGCGGAACAGCAGTTCCAGCGTAAACTTTTGCATAATCTTATGTTTTACCTCAAGCAAGGCGTTGTTATATTTAATACATTTATAGATAAAGATAACGTAAATTACTAATGAAGGATATCAACCCAAAAGATTTTAAGGTTACCCCGCCATTTAGCCTCGAAAATTTCCCTACCAACCTTAACATAAAAGCATCTGACGATAAAAAGAAAGAGGAGCTGAAAGACATAAGGAAAAAGATTGCCGACCTGCAGGAAAAGATGTATGCCAATAATAGGTATGCCGTGCTGATAGTACTGCAGGGCATGGATACAAGCGGAAAAGACAGCCTTATAAAACAGGTATTTAAAAACTTTAACGCGCGCGGTGTAATGGTGTACAGCTTTAAAAAACCATCAGAACGCGAACTGAAACACGATTATCTGTGGCGCCATTATATAGCGTTGCCCGAGCGTGGAAAGTTTGCGGTATTTAACCGGTCGCATTACGAAAATGTGCTGGTTACCCGTGTGCACCCGGAGTATTTGCTAACTGAAAACCTGCCCGGTATTGAGGATGTTAAAGATATACCTGATGATTTTTGGCAAGAGCGCTTTAACCAGATTAATAACTTCGAGGAGCACATAACACTAAACGGTACAATCGTTATAAAGTTGTTCCTTAACATAAGTAAAGAAGAGCAGCGCCAGCGCCTGCTGCGAAGGCTGGAACTTACCAGCCACAACTGGAAATTTAGCCCTGCCGACCTTGATGAACGGGAACTATGGGCAGATTACCAAAAATATTATGAAAGTGCCATTAGTAACACCAGTAAACCGCACGCGCCGTGGTATGCCATACCCGCCGACGATAAAAAAATGGCGCGCCTGCTGGTAGCTAAAGCTATTTTAAACGAACTTGAAAAATACAACTTCCACGAGCCGGAAGTTGATGAGGAGGTTATGGAAAATATAAATGTGTATAAAAAGAAGCTCGAGAATGAGGAAAAATAGTTTGTGGTTTAGGTTTTATTGTTAATTCCGAGGCCTGAGTCTGAATTCCGAGGTCCAAAGTCAGTCATCTGATGCTGTTACACCGCCTGGCGTACAATCGGGTCAGGATGCTTCCTCTCCTTGGGAGGGGTTGCAGTGAGGCCTAATTCCCCAAAAAATCATTTAACTCCTCCATACTCAGGCAAAGCCCCAAATTTGCTGCCTTTTCGTTATCTTCTTCATCACCATCAATAAAATAAATGGGTATTTGTGCGGTTGTTTTGCGCTTGCGGATGCTTTCAGCAGTAACGCGGCCATGCAGTGGCTGTGCAGCATAGTTTATAATAATTGCGTCGGGCTTATCTGTGCCCGTTTTTTTATAAGCCTCTGCGCCATCATGCAGCTCATGGCCTATAACTATATGTGCCGATTCGGTGCAGTGGGTAAGCAGGGCAGAGGCTCCATCCGCGCACCAGTCTATTATAAAGAGTTTCATTTTAACCATTATATATATAAAGGTATAAAAAAACCTGCAATGTTGTATTGCAGGTTCTGTCAGCATTATTTTGTACTTAGGTTGTATATACGTGATTTATAATTTAAATCCGTAGGCTATGCGCAGCGCTATCTGGTCGGTATGAAAATCATTTGTACCTTCATAGCGGATGCTGATGTCTATAGGGTCAGCCGCATACCCAAGGCCCGGCGCCCATATAAAAGAGGTTTCGTCATAATCATTAGTTACGGCAAATGCAGCACCTGCTTCACCTAATAAATACAGGCGATCTTCCCATACAAAGGCCTTAAAACCCAGCTTAGCGGGTATGTAGCCCAGGTCTTTAATGTCGTCTTTGGCAAAAAGGTTAGTAAAACCTGTGGTAAGTGTAAGCGATGTTTTTTTGCTCAGGTCATATTGCAGCCTTACATCACCACCCAGGCCCCAGTCAAAATAATCGCCTGTAGCAAGGCTACCGTTTACAGCAAACCCAAGGCGGAAACCTTGTGTGTAATTTTCGTCAAGGTCAGCGTTACCGGTTCCTGTAATATCCTGTGCAAACGCCGTTACACCCATAGTCATCATTGCTGCAAGCAGCATCCCTTTAAAATTCATCTTAGTTTTCATGGCTTCATTTGTTAGTATTAGTAAGCCAAAATTACAGCTATGGACTACAGATTATTACAATATATTGTTAATTTAATGCAAATGAAATAATAAAATTAAGACTTACCTTACATCAGGTGCTGATTTGTAATTAATTAGGCGTGCATATAAATTATTTTGTACGTAAAATAGCTACCTTTGCGCATCAATTTTATTAACGTGGCATTAACACTATACACAAAGGAGTTCCGTACAAATTTTACGCTGGCATACCCAGTTATACTGGGCATGCTGGGACATAATATTATGGGACTGGTAGACAATATTATGGTAGGGCACCTGGGCAGCAGGCAGCTTGCAGCGGTATCTCTGGCCAATAGTTTTGTGTTTATAGCCATGAGCGCGGGCATAGGTTTTAGCACGGCCATTACACCCATAGTGGCCCAGGGCGACGGCGCTAAAGACGACACTGCCGTACGCTCCGTTTTTCATAATGGATTATTTTTGTGTACATTGTTAGGGCTATTGCTGTTTGGGGCAGTAGAATTGGGCAAACCCTTAATGCACCTCATGAAACAGCCTGCCGAAGTTATAGCCCTGGCATCTCCGTTTATTACCTGGGTAGCCATTTCACTAATACCCATGGTTATATTTCAGGCCTACAAACAATTTACAGATGGCATGTCGTTAACCAAATATGCAATGTATGCCGTGGTGTTTAGCAATGTTATACATATACCCATTAATTATGCCCTGATATACGGAGTATGGTTCGTCCCAAAGCTGGGCATGATGGGCGCGGCTTATGGTACAGTGTTGTCGCGCGTGGCCATGCTTATATTTATGCACTTTGCCATAGCCAACCATAAAAAACTGGGAAAGTATTTTAAAGGTTTTAGCTTTAGCGAAATTAAAGGCAGCATGATAAAAAAAATTATTAGCCTGGGCCTGCCCAGCAGTATGCAAATGCTGTTTGAAGTGGCACTGTTTACCGCGGCGATATGGCTATCTGGCTTTTTAGGCACCACGAGCCAGGCGGCTAACCAGATAGCGCTTAGCCTTGCCAGCATGACGTTTATGTTTGCCATGGGGCTTAGCGTGGCGGCCATGGTAAGAGTAGGCAACCAAAAGGGCCTGCAAAATTTTGTGAAGCTGCGCACCGTAGCCCGCTCTGTTTTTTTAATGGCTATAATTATAGAAACGGTTTTTGCGCTGCTATTTTTGGTGCTCCATAACGTACTGCCGGTTTATTTTGTAAATATAGAAAATGTGCTTGATGCAAAAGATAATGTTGAGGTACTCGCCATTTCCAGCCAGTTGCTTATCGTAGCAGCGGTCTTTCAGTTAAGTGACGGGGTGCAGGTAGTAGTGCTGGGCGCGCTTCGCGGAGTGCAGGATGTAAAGGTGCCTACGCTTATTACGTTTGCGGCCTACTGGGTAATAGGTTTCCCGCTGTCTTTTTACTTAGGACTATACACCCCGCTAAAAGCAACGGGAATTTGGATTGGATTATTGGCAAGCCTTACCACAGCGGCAATATTTTTGTACCTTCGCTTTAATTACCTTGCAAATAAATTAATTCGTACTGGTAAAAAGGCTCAGGTCATCGAAATAGAAACCAAACCACTGGCCACTTTATAAAACTTTTAATTTTAAACTTTCGAATAAAAATGGAATTACCAAAATTTATATTAGGCGATAATACCGATTTTCCTGAAGATATTTTTATTGTGCACCTTGATTACCCACGCTTTATCATTAACCTTAAAGACGATGAGGTAGAGTTTCTGGAAGAGCCGGATGACCTTGATGAAAATGAGCTGAATGCCGAAATGGAAGGCCTTATCAATGCGGCCAACTTATTCTACGACCGCGAAATGGAGCGGTATGAGGCGCAATAAATATTTAAGAGTGAAGATTTAAGATTTGAGGGTGAGCTTCAATTGTAGTCATTACAATTTTGAATATTCTAATTTATCCGGGTTAAGCTTAATTTGAAATCTTAAATCTTAATTCTGAAATCCAAATACTACATCCGGTTCTTCCAGCGCGTCAAGTTTTTTTATAAGTTCCTGGGGTAGCAGGTGCATTCCATACTGGTAGCTGGCATTCATCCACCCAAATCCGGAGCGGGTTATGTAAGCAAAATCAGTACCCACATTGCCATACTCTGCATATACCTTATGCGAGGCCTGTACCACATCATATTTTTCGGGTATCGTGCCATTATAATCTACTGCGTTTTTGGTTATCATAAACATCCAGCGGTAAATCATTTCGTAAGCTTCATGTTCATAACCATAATCAAGCAGGCCTTTCCATAGCATCATCTGGTGCGGTGCCCATCCGTTAGGGTAGTCCCATTGCCGCTGCACATTATTTGTAGCATATTTTCTCACGCTTTTTTCAGATGAACCTAAAAACCCGCCTTCCGCTTTCAATTCAGACATCAAAATGGTAACCATGCTCGCTGCTTCATCCTCCGTACACAGCCCTGCCCATAGCGGAAAAAAATTAGTAGCCGACATAAAATCTGTGCGCTGCTGTGTTTCTACATTATAATCAAAATAGCAATTTGCCTTTTCATCCCACATATATGTATGCATTAGCTCTTTTCTATGGTCTGCCTTTTGCTTAAAACAAGCGGCGGTATAGGTAATACCGTCAAGGCCTGTCAGCCCGTCTTTAAAATAGGTACCTATTAAAAATTCAAAATCTTTTTCATACTTATATAGTAAGGCATTCAAGTCTACACAATTCAGGTCGGCGGCTACATTGTCCAGCCTCCAGGTAGTGTCGTGCCCGCTTTCTCTCAGGGTACGATCATGTACAAAATAACGGTCCAGTTCAGGCACCTCTATTTGCCCGCTTTTGTATTTCGCTTCAAATTCATGCAACGTGAGGCTATATTTTCCTGCATACCTCAGTAATATTTCGTCAAAATGGCCGGTTTCCGTTTCTGGTGGTATACCTATCCCATCGGCATAATAGCGGTTAAGCCCTGTCTCCGGCGTAAAGCGGTTGCCCTGCATCCACACCGTATTATATTCCTTTATGCAAATAACCAGGCTTTCTTCAAGCCAGTGCTTATCCTTAAACGGCATGGCCTGGTACACCTCCCTTATAAAAGACGATAAAAAAGGAGGCTGTGTGCGGGTAAGATAATAGGACCTGTTAGCATTTAATATTTTGCCGTAGTGCTGCACCTGGTAGCAAAAGTTGTCTACCATACCTTTAGCCAGGTCAAACTTATAGTCAAGCAGCAGCCCGATGCTTTCAAAATAGCTGTCCCAGCCATACATTTCGTTAAACCTGCCGCCCGGCACCACAAACGGAACACCTTTATTACGGTCTATTTTTAATGCGAGTATACCCGGTTCATCGTTTATTGACTGAACATATTCCGGTGTAATATCTTTGGGCAGTACGACCACATCCAGGTTTGGCTTTTTTAATTTAAGTCCGTTAAAGTAGGCAATGCCTATAGTATCATCATACGGTACGTATACACGCTGCCTGTTATCGTGCATTTTATCATCACCGGCTATGCGGTTAAGCCCTTTTTCATCTACGGTGCGGGTAAGATCGTCCCAAAACTGGGTGCGTATACGGCGCGATATGCGTTCCGCCGGAGGTTCCTGTATCTGGCGCAGGGTTATAAGCAGGCTTGTCTGGGCGCTGTCATTGGCTATGGCAAGTTCCTGCAGTAGGTTGCTAAGGTAGTAGGTGTTGCGTAATATAACAGTATCGCCCCGGGTACTGGTTAAATAATAGTCCTTGTTTGGCGCGTCGTCTTTCGTTATGCGCTTATCGCCATCTGTATCAAAACCCGCAAGCAGGTCGGCCATTGTTTTTTCTACGGGAAGGTCAAATACGGTTTGTATCTCAATAAATTTATTGCTGCAATTCATACACATTAGTGAAGCGCATGCGGTTCCGAAGAAACGCAGAGGGCTTATTTTTATATTACAATTAACTTTCAACATCTTTTTCCTTAGGGAAGTGGTAAGACTTTAAAGTTAAAAATAATGAAAAGGGTATCCAAATAATGGTTAAGAGTTAACATTTTATTGTGCTTATTTATGATATTGACGGTAGTTTTGAAAAATAATGGCATAGTATTGGCACAATTGCCGTTGTGAAAAAGAAACATTTATTCTATACAGTAGTGGTATCGCTCCTTATAGTGGCGTGCCAGGGGTGCGACAGTATGAACCCCATAACCGATATTATTACGCGGCCCACTGCCCGTGAGCAATACGCACGTACATATAAAGACAGTGTAACGCTATTTGAACCCTGGCAGGCGGCTTACAACTTAAGCAAGTTGGACAGCCTTGAAGTGGCATTGCCTTATGGAGAAAAAGGATTTTTTCAGCCCGAAGGTAATGCGGTGTATACTTATAATATAGTTTTGCAGGAGGGCGAGGTGCTTGAAGTTGCCGTACAAAAAGATTCGGCAGCCGAAAAAGTTTTTAGCGAAGTGTTACAACAGCGGGATTCCGTCTGGAAAATGGTTGCCCAAAACGATAATGGCGAAAGTGCTTTTGAATATGTAGTTAATGAAACCGGCATATATAAGGTAACACTACAGCCCGAAATTAAGGCGAGGGGCGGATTTTTTATCAGCCTTACTAAACGCCCGCAATACGGTTTTCCCGTTGCAGGAAAAGGAAATGCGGATATCGGTAGCTTTTGGGGGATGGAACGAGACGGCGGCGCACGCGCCCACGAAGGTATTGATATCTTTGCAAAGCGTGGTACCCCTGTGGTTGCTGCAACAAGCGGTACTGTAAGCTATACGGGCGAGCGCGGGCTGGGAGGGAAGCAGGTTTGGCTGCGCGATGGTTTGTTTGGCAAGTCATTATACTACGCTCACCTCGATAGTATTGCTGTTGGGGCAGGTGCTCATGTAAAAGCAGGCGATACCCTGGGTTTTGTAGGTAATACAGGTAATGCAAAAACTACGGTGCCGCATTTACACTTTGGTATTTATAAGTATGGTGCCGTAAACCCACTGCCCTATGTATATAAGGTGCCGCCACTACAACAAAGCAGCTACACCTATAGTTTTAACGATAATGTGCTGAAGGTTAAAACTCAGGCTAATTTAAGGCAGGGGCCTGGAATGGAAACCGCTACGATAGGCCGGGCTGCACCTAGTGATGCACTCCTGGTTTTAGGCCAGCACCATGACTGGATGCATGTAAAGACACATAACGGAACAGTGGCATTTTTACATAAAAGCCTTTTGAAAGAAGCCAGGTAAAATAAGTAGTAATTTTTTTTGAGAGCATATTGTTTACTGTCAAATAGTTAGCGGTAAAGGAATAGAAAAAGTAAAAAAAACCTGTTTTAAAGTTTGGAAAAGCGGGAAAGAGGTGTACTTTTGCACCCGCATTAACGGCAATGTTCTTATACAAACTGAAGATTTAAAAGTAACCGATAATAGGTCTTTGAGTTGAAAGACAAAAGATATCAATTATTGAAAAAAAACTTTTAATAATATTTGTTTTGAGAGGTAAAAAGATTATATCTTTGCCTTCCGGCTTTTTTACAAAGCACTGGAAACAATGTTCTCAAAAATAATTGACA
>NZ_JBKJHD010000070.1:0-279 GCF_046613695.1 Flavobacterium sp. RHBU_24
GGCAGGCAACTTTGAAGGCCGCTTTGAGGTACACTACCAGGCATCGGCCCTTGGCACTACGCCAATACTTGATGCAAACAGTGTAGTTGTGTTTAAGCAGGGCGAGGCTATAAGCATCAACACCGGCACAGCCCTTATGGGTGGCGTAAAAGTATTTGACGTGCGCGGAAGGCAACTGTACACCCAGGAGGGCATAAACGCTACCGAAACGGTTACAGGCAACCTAAACGTACAGCAGCAGGTACTTATAGTAGAAATCACCACCGACAAGGGTGTGGT
>NZ_JBKJHD010000071.1:0-276 GCF_046613695.1 Flavobacterium sp. RHBU_24
TACAAGACGAAATGAAGATTTAGGCTTACACTTAATATATAATGAGTAGCAGCTACAGTTTTAAAAAGTCCTGAAAAAAAGTTTAAAAAAAGCTTGGATTTACAAGGGTAAAGATAGTATCTTTGCCCACCCAAACCGAAAGGATTTGGAGATATTGAAAAGCTGGGAAAACACTTTAAAACAGGGTTAAACTAAAGGAAAATAAATTTTCAAAAAAAGCTTGTGGTTTTAAAAAGAAGTTGTAGTTTTGCAGCCGCTTTCAGGAGGAACATTAAA
>NZ_JBKJHD010000072.1:0-267 GCF_046613695.1 Flavobacterium sp. RHBU_24
AATAGGGTCTACCGGCCAATAGCCCTGTACATACGCGGTGCCGTTGAAGGCATAGTCATATATATAAAAACGGTTGTTAGAGGTACCCATAGAGAACGTGCGCAGTGTTTGGCCCGTTATCGGCGCAGACCACAGGGTGTAGTCCAGCCTGTAAAGCGGGTTAGTAAACTTATGGAATATAATTTTACCAAAGTTCTCATTTGTTGTGGCAGCAGCACCCTGTACTATGGCGCCATCGTTTTGTACTATTATGTTAGGTGTAGTGCC
>NZ_JBKJHD010000073.1:0-254 GCF_046613695.1 Flavobacterium sp. RHBU_24
CGCTTCTTACGTGCAGGTAGTAGTTAACCCCGGGAACTAACGTATATGAAGGTATAGTGGTAGCGGTGGTAGTGGTTAAGGTTGTGCCGGCTACGGGATCGGTCGCAAACACGGTTAGCACATACTGATAGCCGGTTGGTGTGCCTGTTGCAGGCGCTGTCCAGCTAAGGGTAGCTGTAGTGGAGCTTGTAGGGGTACCCACAACAGCAGTAGGCGGTGCACATGTGTTAACGCATTGTATGTATCGTGTCCTA
>NZ_JBKJHD010000074.1:0-248 GCF_046613695.1 Flavobacterium sp. RHBU_24
TCTGTGAATCTCTGTGCTACAATAAAAAGAGATATCGACATAATAGCCCTCCGCTGGAGGGTGTCCGCCGCCGCGGGCGGGGTGGTTTCTTGTCTAATGTCCTGCTTTTAATCTCATGCGAAGGCGTGAAACCAAAACCCGCCGTTCATAGGACGGAGCGAAGGTGCTCAGCGCCTCAGTAGCTAAGTAGCTCAGCAGCTCAAAAAAAAGCCCCACGCGTTAGCGTAGGGCTTTTTGGGTATTGTGAC
>NZ_JBKJHD010000075.1:0-244 GCF_046613695.1 Flavobacterium sp. RHBU_24
GTAAAGCCCATAGGCACCACATCGCTTACCTCAAACCCCGGCCTTGCCTGTATGGCAAGCCTGTTCTCTGCTGCAAGGGAGTACAGTGCAAGTTCAGCCGTGTTAAACACTTTACTGTCATAACCGTAGTCTATACCCGTGGTGCCGTTTTCGCTGTAGGCTACAAGCGCCTGGGTGCCGTTGCCGTTTTGGGCAACCATGTTCAGCCAGTAGCGTGATGCCGTGGTGGCAGCCGTACGGAAGA
>NZ_JBKJHD010000076.1:0-221 GCF_046613695.1 Flavobacterium sp. RHBU_24
AGGCCTGCGCACCCGGTGTGGCACGGCGCATGCTGTTGGTAAAGCTTATTGTAGTGGCCGAAGGCTGTGCCTGTACGATAAAACCCTGTGCGGGTGCTATCAGCCAGTTGTCACTGTCGCCCTGGTAGTAGCCGGAAAGCTCTGCATCCAGCGTGCCGTTGCCGTTGGTATTGCTTGGCGGGGTTACCAAGCCACTAAGGTTTAACGTAAGGTATGAGGTC
>NZ_JBKJHD010000077.1:0-204 GCF_046613695.1 Flavobacterium sp. RHBU_24
ACCGCTACCGGTACGGCATTGAAATGGTATACCACCTTAACCGGTGGTTCGGCGCTTGCCTCAGCCACTGCGCTTGCAACGGGTACTTATTATGTATCGCAAACACTTAACAGCTGTGAGAGTACACGCACTCCCGTAGCTGTAACCATTAATACCACCGCTGCGCCAACGGCATCAGCACAGGCGTTTTGTAACAGTGCCACG